>DASUEW010000131.1:0-2355 GCA_036274875.1 Ilumatobacteraceae bacterium | reverse complement strand
TCGTGGGCGTAGATGCTGCGGCTGACACCGTGGTTGTTCTCGCCGACGTACGAGCCGAGCTCCACGAGCCGCTGGCGGACCTCGACGAGGTCGTCGAGCGTCGGGACCTCCCACGAGAGGTGGTACAGCCCGACGTGTCGTGGCCGGGCGCGTTCCGGTGGCGCGCGGAACAGCCCGAGGTCATGGTCGGTGAGCGACGCCGGCGATGCCATGAACACGGCGTCGGGTGACGTGAACTTGGTCTCCAAGCCGAGCACGTCGGCGTAGAACTCGGCCGATGCCGCCGGGTCGCTGACCCACAGCACGGCATGGCGCAATCCGAGCGTCGGTGCTGCCATGGACGCCACCTTAATTCGCGCACATTGTCGACAATCCTGCCGGACGGTACGCTCGGTGGCGTGGCCGGGGCGCGCGAGTACGACGACATCCCGGGTACCTTCGTGTTCGACGGGCGCCGCAGCAGGGCGGGCTATGCCCTCAACATGTTCTGCATGTCGCTCAGCGACGCCCGCAACCGCGAACTGTTCCGCGCCGACGAAGCGACCTACCTCGAGCGCTACCACTTGACCCCTGAACAGCGCGAGGCGGTGCTCGAGCGACAGTGGCTCCGGATGCTCGAGCTCGGCGGCAACATCTACTACACGTTCAAGCTGGCGGCCTGCGACGGCATGACGTTCCAGCAGTTGGCGAGCGAGCAGATCGGCGTCACCGAGGAGGAGTACGTGGCGATGATGATGGCGGGAGGCCGCTCGATCGAGGGCAACCGCAGCCGTGGCGATCGGGCGCCGGACCATGGCTGAGATCGTCGGCGGCGTCGGCACGTCGCACATCCCGGCCGTCGGAGCCGCAATCGACAAGGGCAAGAAACGCGACGCCTACTGGGCGCCCTACTTCGACAAGCTGCCACCAGCACAGCAGTGGATCGCCGAAGTCGATCCGGACGTGTGCATCGTCGTCTACAACGACCACGCCAACGCCTTCTCGCTCGAGCTGATCCCCACGTTCGCGCTCGGCATGGCCGACCGCTTCGAGATCGCCGACGAGGGGTTCGGGCCGCGCCCGGTGCCGGTGGTCGACGGACATCCCGAGCTGGCGTGGCACCTCGCCGAGTCGCTGATCCTCGACGAGTTCGACATGACACTCGTCAACGAGATGAAGGTCGACCACGGCCTCACGGTGCCGCTGTCGGTGATGTTCGGCGAGCCCGACGCATGGCCGTGCAAGGTGATCCCACTCGCCGTCAACGTCGTGCAGTACCCCCCGCCCACCGGGCACCGCTGCTACCGCCTCGGCCAGGCGATCCGCCGTGCGGTCGAGTCGTACGAGGGCAACGAGCGGGTCGTGATCTTCGGGACCGGTGGCCTGTCACATCAGCTCCAGGCCGAGCGAGCGGGCTTGATCAACACCGAATGGGACTACGCCTTCCTCGACCAACTCGTGGCCGACCCGGAGGCCGTCGCCAAGATCTCGCACCTCGAGTACATGCGCGACGCCGGATCCGAGGGCATCGAGCTCGTGATGTGGCTGATCATGCGCGGCGCGATGAACCCCACGGTCAAGGAGATCTACCGGGCCACCCACGTGCCGACGAGCAACACCCACAACGGCCTGCTGGTGCTGGAGAACGCCTGAGGCGACCGCGACTCAGGCGGGCTCGTCGTTCGCCGCATGCGGCACGTGATCGGGGGGAACCACGAGCACAGGGCAATGACTGTGTTCCACCACCTGGTGGGCGGTGCTGCCCAGCAGCAGCTCCGGGCGTCCACCCGCGCCACGACGGCCCACCACGATCAACGACGCATCGAGCTCGGTCGCCGCGCGCAGCAGCACGTCGACCGGAGGGCCGTCGAGCACGAGCGCCTCGACGTCGCTGCACTCGCCTTCGAGCGCGGCACACCACGCGACCACCTCGCGGCTGATCTCGGTGCGATGATCATGGCTCGGCACGTGCTCACCGTTGATCATCTCGGTGAGACCCACGGCGTGGACCACGACCAAGGGCCGGTCGGTCCGCGCTGCCTGTCGCGCGGCGACGTGCATCGCTCGCTGGCCGTTCGCGGAGCCGTCGACGCCGACGACGACGGGGTGGCGGCCGGTGATGCGCATGGGTGGCTCCTGTTCACGAATCGACGATGATCCACCGTCCATCGTGTCCGCTCGCGGACAGCACGGCCAGGGCCCAACGGTCCGCGGTGACCGGCGCGCACGACCGCGGGCAGACTGGGCCGATGGCCGCCTTCGAACATGCCGACGCCACGATCCACTACGACGTCGAGGGCCGCGATGACGGTTTCCCGGTGCTGCTCATCGCCCCCGGCGGGATGCGTTCGTGCAACGACAAGTGGAACGCCATGC
>DASUEW010000130.1:0-2185 GCA_036274875.1 Ilumatobacteraceae bacterium | reverse complement strand
CGTGAGTTTGGCGTCGGTCGGAGTGAACAGGAGACTGTCCGGCGACGTGCTCGGCTGCGCCGTCGCCCGGTAGCCGATGTCGAAGCCGAACACCGGGAAGGTACCGGAGTAGCTCACCGTGCCCTTCCCGAGGGTGAGTTCGGCGGCGGCGGTGTTGCCGCTGGCGGCCACGAGCGCGGTGACGGCATCCGGGCCGAGGTCGATGGCGCCCTGAACGTCGCGGATGGGCTTGGTGCGGTCCACCGGCACGCCGGACGCGACGATGTGCACGGCTGCCGGCGCCCCGTTGACGGCGAACTTCGGTGCGCGCACCTCGACCCGGTCGAAGCTCCCGGAGAGGTACTGGGCGATCACCGAGAGACCGCCGATCGACACGTTCACGTCGTTCGTCGCGCCCTCGGGGAGGTTGTCGGCGATCTCGGCTTCGACGCGCCCTTCGGCGTAGGAGCGCAGGCCGGCGTCGACGATGAAGAACGCGACGACCAGCCCGATGACGAGGACCGAGGAGATGACAACCGCCGCGATCCCCCGGCGTTTGGCCGCCACGTTACATCCGCTCCGGCGCCGTTACCCCGAGCAGGCCGAGGCCGTTGCGGATGACCTGGCCGGTCGCGTCGTTCAGCCACAGCCGGGTGCGGTGCAGGTCGGTGACCGGCTCCTCGCCGAGCGGGATGACGCGGCAGTTGTCGTACCAGCGGTGGTAGTAGCCGGCGAGTTCTTCGATGTAGCGGGCGATGCGGTGCGGCTCGCGCAGCTCAGCGGCCAGCGCGACGATGCGGGGGTACTCCTGCAGCACGCCGAGCAGCGCGGACTCCGAGTCGTGGGTGAGCAGTTCCGGCGCGAACGCCGTGCGCTCGACCCCGGAGGTCGCCGCGTTCCGGGCGACCGAGCGTGTGCGGGCGTGGGCGTACTGCACGTAGAAGACCGGGTTGTCGTTGGTGCGTTTGCCCCACTGGTCGAGGTCGATGTCCACCTGCGAGTCGCTGCTGGAGCGCACGAGGGCGTAGCGGCCGGCTTCCACCCCGACGGCGTCGACGAGGTCGTCGAGCGTGACGATCGTCCCGTGGCGCTTGCTCATCCGCACCGGTTCGCCCTCGCGCACCAGGTTGACCATCTGCCCGATCAGGATCTGGTGGTGCTTGCCCGGCACGTCGCCGAACGCCTCGGTCATGGCCATCAGGCGGCCGACGTAGCCGTGGTGGTCGGCGCCGAGCATGACCAGGTTCTGGTCGAAGCCGCGCTCGCGCTTGTCGAGGTAGTAGCCGAGGTCACCGGAGATGTACGCCGGTTCGCCGCTGGAACGGATGATGACGCGGTCGCGGTCGTCGCCGAACGTGGTGGTGCGCAGCCAGACGGCGCCCTCGGATTCGAAGATGTGGCCCAGTTCGCGCAGCCGTTCGATGGCGCGTTCGACCGCACCGGATTCGTGCAGCGAGTCCTCGTGGAAGTAGACGTCGAAGTCGACGCCGAAGCTGTGCAGCTTCTCCTTGATCTCGGTGAACATCAGGTCGACGCCGATCTCGCGGAAGATCTCCTGCTGCTCCTCCCGCGGGAGCGAGGCAAGGTCCCCGTCGTAGCGCTCGACAACCTTGTCGGCGATGTCACCGATGTACGCGCCGCCGTAGCCGTCCTCCGGCGTGGGCTCACCCAGGTACCTGGCGAGCAGGCTGCGGGCGAACCGGTCGATCTGCGACCCGTGGTCGTTGAAGTAGTACTCGCGCGTGACATCCGCGCCCTCGGCCTTGAGCACGCGGGCGAGGCTGTCGCCGACGGCAGCCCAGCGCACGCCGCCCATGTGGATCGGACCGGTCGGGTTGGCCGAGACGAACTCGAGGTTGATCTTGATGCCCGTGTAGATCGAGCCGGTGCCGTAGCTTTCGCCGGCCTCCACGATCGTCTTCGCGAGTGCGCCGGCTGCCGCCGCGTCGAGGCGGATGTTGATGAAGCCGGGGCCGGCAACCTCGACGGATGCGACGCCCGGGATCTGCTCGAGCCCGGCGGCGAGCTCGCCGGCGATCTCGCGCGGGTTGGCGCCGAGGGGCTTGGCAATCTTCATCGAAATGCTCGAGGCCCAGTCGCCGTGGTCGCGGTTCCTCGGACGCTCCAGGACGACGTCGGAGACGGTCAATCCCAGTTGGGTTTCGGCACTGCCGGCCTCGCGTCGACGCTCGATCAAGCGCAGGAC
>DASUEW010000129.1:0-2998 GCA_036274875.1 Ilumatobacteraceae bacterium | reverse complement strand
TGGGAGGCAGCCTGCCGGTGGTGCCGGTGCTCGCCGCGCGGGGCATCCCGACCGTCCTCACCGGTTTCGGCCTGCCCGACGATGCGATCCACGGCCCCGACGAGCACCTGCGCGTCGCGCACCTCGGGATCGGCACCCGCGCAGCCATGGAGATGCTGCGGGCCCTCGGCGCTCTCGGGGGACATCCGGCCTGAGGCTCCGGCTGTAGGATCGGGTGTCGATTCGATGTCGAGCGAGGGGGATCTGGTGGCGGAGCTCTGGGGCGGGGAAACCCGCAAGGCGGTCGAGAACTTCCCGGTGTCGGGCGAGCCGATCCCCGCCGGCGTCATCCGCTGGTTGGGCAGGATCAAGGCGGCGGCGGCGCGGGTGAACGCCGAGCTCGGGCTGCTCGACGCCAGTGTGGCGGCCTCGATCGCGACCGCTGCCGACGCAGTGGCGGATGGTGATCATGACGACCAGTTCCCCGTTGACGTGTTCCAGACCGGATCCGGGACGTCGTCGAACATGAACGCCAACGAGGTGATCGCCACCCTCGCCGGTGGCGGCGCACACCCCAACGATCACGTCAACCTCGGCCAGAGCTCGAACGACGTGTTCCCCTCCGCCGTGCACCTCGCCGCGCTCGACGCGATCACCAACGAGCTGCTGCCGAGCCTCGACGTGCTGGCGTCGGCGCTGTCGGCGAAGGCCGACGAGTTCGCGCACGTCGTGAAGGCCGGACGAACGCATCTGATGGACGCAGTGCCGGTCACGCTCGGCCAGGAGTTCGGCGGGTACGCGGCACAGATCCGTCAGGCCCGGGCGAGGGTCGGCGACGCCGTCCCGCGGCTCGCGCAGATCCCCCTCGGCGGGACGGCCACCGGCACCGGGCTCAACACGCATCCCGAGTTCGCGGCACGAGTGCGAGCGCAACTCACCGAGTCGACGGGTCTCGACATCCGCCCGCCGGCCGACGCCTTCGAGGCGCAGGCGAACCGCGATGCCCTCGTCGAGACGTCCGCGGCGCTCAAGGTCGTCGCCGTCTCACTCACCAAGATCGTGAACGATCTGCGCTGGATGTCGAGCGGCCCGCGCACCGGCCTCGGCGAGATCGTGCTGCCCGAGCTCCAGAAGGGCTCGTCGATCATGCCGGGCAAGGTCAACCCGGTCATCCCCGAGGTCGTCGCTCAGGTCGCCGCGCAGGTGATCGGCAACGACGTGGCGATCACTGTCGGTGGGATGCAGGGCAACTTCGAGCTCAACGTGATGGTGCCGATGCTGGCCCGCAACCTGTTGCAGTCGATCGAGTTGTTGACCGCGGCGACGCGGTTGCTGGCGGAACGGTGCGTCGATGGCATCGAAGCCAACGTCGACGCGTGCGAGCGGCATGCCGAGAACACGCTCGCCACGGCGACCGCGCTCAACCCCTACATCGGCTACGACGCGGCAACCGCGATCGTGAAAGAGGCCACCGCCTCCGGGCGATCGCTTCGCGAAGTGGCGCGAGAACACGGCGTCGCCGACGACATCCTCGACCAGGCGCTCGACCTCCACCGCCTGGCCGGCGGCTCAACCGACCTGATCTCGTGAAGTTTCGGCGCTGTGGGAGCGCCGAAACTTCATGAGATGGGACTCGCGCGCGTCAGCTGTATTGGTCGAGGATGGTGCTCTCGGTGACGCGCTCGAGGGTCTCTTTCACGAGCTGTGCCGTCGCCGCGTCGACACCGTCGACCGTCATCAGGTCGTCGATCGTGACGCGTTGGAGCTTGGCCAGCCCGCCGAAGTGATCGGTGATCGCGGATGCAGTCTTGTGGGGGAGCCGGTGCACCCGGTGCAGCAGCCGCAAGCCCTTCGGCGCCAGCTCTTGCTCGAGGTCGGTCGAGTCGCCTTCGCGATGCAGCGTGGCGGCGGCGATCCGCAAGTCGAGCACCTCGTCGTCGGTGAGCCGCGACATCTCCTCGAGCGTCTGCAACACGTCGCCGCCGGGGGGTAGGTAGTCGGCCACGACGAGGTCGAGCTCGTCGTCGATCTCGCCGTACAGCTCGTCGAGCTGGAGCCTGAGCAACCGGGCGTCGACACCGAGCTCGATGATCATCGTCTCGATCTCGTCGGCGATGCGGTGCACCATCTCGCCGCGCTGCACGACGAGGATCACGTCGCGCAGCGTCACGACGTCTTCGACTTCCACCGCCGTCAGGTTGGCGATCGCGTCGTCGAGGCGCATCTTGTACCGCTCGAGCGTCTGGAGCGCCTGGTTGGCACGATCGAGCAGGCGACCGATCTCCTGCAGTTGGTGCTTCGAGCCGCCGGCGTAGACGTTGATGGAACCCATCTCCTCGCTGGCGCTGATGACCGGCACGTCGAGCGATCGGGCGACGCGCTCGGCGGTGCGGTGACGCGTGCCCGTCTCGGTGGTGGGCACGGTCGGATCGGGGACGAGGTGGACGTTGGCCCTGGCGATGCGGTCGCCGTCGGTGGAGATGATGATCGCGCCGTCCATCTTCGCCAGCTCCGACAGGCGTTGTGGGCTGTACGGCGCGTCGACGAGGAAGCCGCCCGAGCAGATCGCCAGCACGTCGCGCTCGTCCGACAGAACCAGCAACGCGCCGGCCTTGGCGCGCACGACGCGGTCGATGCCGTCGCGCAGTGGCATCCCCGGCGCGACCCGAGCGAGCGCGTTGCGCATCTGCTCGTTGGCACCGCTGTACCGGACCGGCATGGCGGAAGACTACTGGGCGCGACCTCACCTCACCCTTGGTGGCACGTCGGCCACCATCCCTGCCATCGCCAACGCCTCGGCCAGGGTCGACGCGCGCACCATGCGAATTCCCTCGACGCCGGCCGCGGTGTTGCCCGGCACGATGGCGCGGGCGAACCCGAGCCGCGCCGCCTCGCTCAGACGGCGGCGCGTGTGACCGACCTGGCGTAGTTCGCCACCGAGCCCGACCTCGCCGAACACGGCCAGGTCGGCGGGCATCGGCTGACCGGTGAGGGCACTGACCACGGCCATGCACACCGC
>DASUEW010000128.1:0-9341 GCA_036274875.1 Ilumatobacteraceae bacterium | reverse complement strand
CATCGCGGCGCCGTCGTTCATGTGGTCCCCGTCCATCATGGACATGTCGGTGCCGTCCATCATTGAGATCGAGCCGGTCGAGGTGGGGGGTGTCGAGTCGCTGTTGGCGTACAGCGTCGCCCCGACACCGAGACCGATCGTGAGTGCGGTGGCGCCGACGGCGCCGAGGATCATCTTGTTGCGTCTCATCGTGAGTCGCCTCCTTGTCGACTTCATCATGAGCGCCGCGTGTGGAGGCGGCGTGGAGACCCGGTGCAGGCGACGCGGTTTCCATCGATGCGTGCGTCCTGCTGCACCGTGCAACAAGATGGGCGGGGTGAGAGGCGTGTGTCGATGACTGCGACGGTGCTGGTCGTCGAAGACGAGGTGAAGATCAGGGAGTTGGTCCGGCGCTATCTGGAACACGAAGACCTGTCAGTGCTGACGACCGGTTCCGGCGCCGAGGCGTTGACGATGCTGGAGACGCAGCAGGTCGACATGATCGTGTTGGATCTCAACCTGCCGGATGTGAGCGGTGAGACCATCGCCGCTGAAGTTCGCTCCCGATCTGCGATCCCGATCCTGATGCTGACCGCCAAGTCGAGCGAAGCCGATCGGATCCGAGGGCTCGAACTCGGAGCCGATGACTACCTCACCAAGCCGTTCTCACCCCGCGAGCTGGTGCTGCGAGTCCAAGCCGTGCTCCGGCGCAGCCAGACCACCGCCACCTCCACCTCGGACGCACCCGCCTCGTTCGGTGCCGGCAGCCTCGTCATCGACGAGGCACGCCACAGCGTGGTCGTGCGACAACGATCGGTCGACCTGACGCCCACCGAGTGGGCACTGCTGATCGCGCTGACGGGTACCCCTGGACGCGTGTTCTCCCGCGCCGAGTTGATCAACCGCCTCAGGGGCTACGAGTTCGACGGGTACGAGCGAACCGTCGACTCCCATGTGAAGAACCTTCGCCGCAAGATCGAGCTCGATCCCCACGAACCCGTCATCGTGGAAACGGTCCTCGGTGCCGGCTACCGGCTTGGACTCCATCGTGACGGGTAGACGACTGCTCGGCCCGCTCGGCACACGACTCACCCTCGCATTCCTGACGGTCGCGATGACCGCGGTCGCGGTGTTCGCCGCGCTGATCGTCGTGGCGTCGCGCTCGGAAGTCACGAGCTTGTCCAACCAGCACCGCCGTGACGACGTGGCAGCGACCGGCGCCGCAGCCGCCGAAGCCTATGTCCGGGCCGGTGGTTGGGAAGATGCCGACCTCTTCTCCGTCGCGTCGGTCGCGGCGCGCGGGCAGGCCACACTCTTCGTGCTCGACGCCGACGGCGAGGTGATCGCCGCGCCCACCGACGAACTGGCCGCGATGATGGCTCGCATGCACGGCCTCGACCCGGTCGACGCCGTCGACACCCCACGCGCTGAACCGGTGTCAGAGGCCGTCATCGTCGATGGCCGAGCCGTCGGCGCCGTGGTCCTCCGCTTCCCGACCGAGACCATGGACGCCGAACGCCATGTCCGCGACGCGCTCTCCCGAGCAGCGCTCACCGGCATCGTCGTGTCCGGCGCGGTGGCGCTGATCGTTGCCGTCTACGTCTCGATCCGCGTCACCCGACCCGTCATCGCACTCACGACCGCGGCCGGCGATCTCGCTGCGGGACGCCGTGAGAGCCGAGTCGACCTCACCGGCGCACCGGGTGAACTGCGCAGCCTCGCCCAAGCGTTCAACGAGATGGCAGACCACCTCGACCGACAGGACCAGCTCCGCCGCAACCTCCTCGCCGACGTCGCCCACGAGCTCCGCACACCGCTCACGATCCTGCAGGGCAACACCGAGGCACTGCTCGACGGCATCGACGAACCCGCACCCGCCGCCATCGCCTCGCTCCACGACGAAGTGTTGCGATTGAGTCGACTGGTGGCCGACCTCGAGACCCTCGCCGCCGCCGAAGCAGCCGGGCTGCAACTTCACAACGTGCCCGTCGACCTCGCCGACATCGTTCGCAGCACCGTCGATCTCCTCGGTCCACTCGCCGACGAAGCCGACATCACCATCGAAGTCGTCGGTGATGAGGCGCCGACCAACGGCGACCCCGACCGGCTCCAGCAGATCGTCGTCAACCTGATCACCAACTCTGTGAAGTTCACACCGCCCGGCGGCCGCGTCACCATCGCCACAACGAACGAGGCCGGACGCGCGATCCTCCGCATCGCCGACACCGGCCCGGGACTCCTCGACGACGAGCTCCCCCACCTGTTCGAACGGTTCTGGCGTGGTCACACCGCCACGAAAGCGCCGGGCAGCGGCATCGGCCTCGCCATCGTCGCCGAGCTCGTGGCCGCCCACCATGGCACGCTCGACGCCGCCAATCGAGCCGAGGGCGGAGCCGAGTTCATCATCACGCTGCCGGCGAGCCGGAACAACGAAAACGCGACGCGATCGTGAAGCCAGGAAGCGACACGCGCAGTTCCCAGTGTCGCGAGAGGCGCTGCATCTTGCCCGCAACGTTTCGTTCGACAGAGCGCTGCCTGCGGACCGCTATTCGTTCTGTGGGTGTTGGAGCGCGTCGAGTCGTTGACGGTAGTCGTCGGGTTCGATCTCGCCGCGGGCGAGGCGGTCGGCGAGAACCTCTTGTGGTGTCTGCCTGGGAGGTGTGATCGGTGCAGCTCCGGATGTGTGCGCGTGTGAGGTGAGGCTGCCGTGTCGGATCAGTGTGACAGCGACCCAGATGAGTCCACCCCAGAAGAGAATCATCATGATCGCCATCAGCCACCAGGTCCCGCCGCCCCAGGCGTCGTTCCAGTCTCTGTCGTGCATGACGCACCTCTTTCGTGTTCGGTTGTGAATGGTCTGGCGGTCGGGCGGTTCGGCTGCACTCAGCGATGACGTTCAGCTGCGCACGAGCCGGGAGATCGCGTGGACCGCTTCGGTGAGCTTGGCGTCGCGTTCCTCGTCGTCGCCTCGCGTGGCTGCTTCCATGACGCAGTGGCGCAGGTGCTCGTCGACGAGTCCGACAGCGACGCTTTGGAGCGCGGCGGTGACCGAGGACAGTTGGGTGAGTACGTCGATGCAGTACTCGTCGGTTTCGATCATGCGTTGCAGGCCACGCACCTGGCCTTCGATGCGGCGTAGACGAAGCAGGAAGTCATCTCGGTTGATCGTGTAGCCCCGCATCGGGTTCTCCTCTTCAAATTGATCGACGGCCTCAGCGAGAGTCCATCTGTAGCCAGCGTGGAACCTCAGCCCCGTCGCGAACAGGGTCCAAGGTCCCTACCCCTAGGGGGTATGCGGCCGTACGGTTGATCTACGGCCAACGGGTCGTAGGAGGTGGTCCCCGTGACTGCTGTGCAGATCGTTGTCACGGTCATCGGTGGGGTCACGATCGCGGTGCTGGCGCGCTTCTTCTTCGGACCCCGAGCTGCCGCTGAGGCGGTCGAGCGAAGCGGGGTGCAGGAGGTGCGAGTGGTCGTGCGCGGCGGTTACAGCCCCGACGTGGTCCGGGCTCGGACCGGTGTGCCGTTGCGGATCGTGTTCGACCGCCAAGAGGACGGTGACTGCTCGTCGCGGGTGGTGTTCGCCGACCTGGCGTTGAGCCGCTTCCTCGCTCCGTTCGCGCCGACGACGGTCGAGTTCACGCCGACCCGTCCGGGGTCGTACGGGTTCGCGTGCGGGATGAACATGATCCATGGCACCGTGCAGGTCGACGGCGAACCGACCGCGGCTTGCGACGGCACCGCATCCACGTACGACGACGAGCTCGTCGCCGTGGACGGCGGCGAGGATGTCGAAGCGGCGGCACGGCGCGCTGAGGTCGCTGGCCTGTCGCGTCGGCTGCTGGTCGGCGCGGCGTTGACCGCCCCGGTGCTGGCGGCGGTTATGGGCCGCGACGTGTTCGGGTTCGAGTGGATCCCGATGGTGTTGATGAACCACTGGTTGCAGCTCGCTCTGATCGCGCCGGTGATGGGGTGGGTCGGGTGGCCGATCCACCGAACCGGTTGGCTGGCGCTCGCGCATCGGGCGGCCGACATGAACAGCCTGATCACGCTCGGCACGGTTGCCGCGTTCGGCTACAGCACCGTCGTCACCGTTGCCCCCAGTGTCGTGCCGTCCGACGTGCGCGACGTGTACTTCGAGGCGGTCGGTGTGATCATCACCCTGATCCTGCTCGGTCGTCTCCTCGAGGCACGCGCCAAGGCCGGCACCGGCGAAGCGATCAGACGCCTCATCGGCTTGCAGCCCCGCACGGCCCGGGTCGATCGCGACGGCGGTACGGTCGAGATCCCCGTCGAACAGGTGGTAGTCGGCGACATCGTGCTCGTGCGTCCCGGCGAAAAGGTGCCTGTCGACGGTGTGATCGTCGACGGCCGTTCCAGCCTGGACGAGTCGATGGTGACCGGCGAGTCGATGCCGGTGACGAAGGAGCCGGGAGCCGAAGTGATCGGCGCCACGTTGAACCAGGTCGGCGCGTTCCGGATGCAGGCCACCAAGGTCGGCCGCGACACGATGCTCGCCCAGATCGTCCGGCTGGTCCGCGAGGCCCAGACGTCCAAGGCACCGATTCAACGGCTGGCCGACTCGGTCGCCCGCTGGTTCGTCCCCGCCGTGCTGTTCGTGGCCATCGCCACGTTCGTGGTGTGGTTCGACGTCGGCCCCGCACCAGCATTCCAGTTCGCGCTGGTGGCGGCCGTCGCGGTGCTGATCATCGCCTGCCCGTGCGCGCTCGGGATCGCCACGCCGCTGTCGATCATGGTCGCTACCGGCAAGGGCGCCGAGGCGGGGGTACTCATCAAGTCGGCCGAGGCGCTCGAGACCGCCCACAAGCTCGACGTGTTGATCCTCGACAAGACCGGCACACTCACCAAAGGCCACCCCGAGCTCACCGACATCGTGACCAACCGGAAATTCGACGAGACGGAGTTGCACGCAGTCGTCGCTGCGGCGGAGGTTCGTTCCGAACATCCCCTCGCCCAAGCGATCGTGGCCGCCGCCCACGACCGGGCCATCACCGTCGCCGACACCGACGAGTTCGACTCGATCACCGGCAAGGGCGTTGCGGCCACGGTCACCGGACGGCGGGTCCTGGTCGGCAACGAGCGCCTCCTCGCCGACGCCGGCGTGGACGCCGCACCGCTGGCCGACACCGCCGCACGACTCGCCGCCGACGGCAAGACCGCGATGTTCGTCGCGGTTGACGACGCACCAGCCGGTGTCGTCGCCGTGGCCGACACCCTCAAGGACGACGCCGCCGACAGCGTCGCCGCCCTGCGCCGTCTCGGGCTCGAAGTCGTGATGCTCACCGGCGACAACCGCCGCACCGCCGAAGCGATCGCCCGCACCGTTGGTGTCGACCGGGTGCTGGCCGAGGTCCTGCCCGGCGACAAGGCCGCCGAGGTCGCACGACTCCAAGCCCAAGGCCGCACCGTCGGCATGGTCGGAGACGGCATCAACGATGCCCCCGCCCTTGCTCAAGCCGACGTCGGCATCGCGATCGGCACCGGCACCGACGTCGCCATCGAAGCCGCCGATGTCACCCTCATCTCCGGTCAGCTCGCCGGGCTCGTGACCGCCATCGCGCTGTCGAGAGCAACGATGCGCAACATCCGCCAGAACCTCGCCTTCGCGTTCGGGTACAACGCGCTCGGAATACCGATCGCCGCCGGCATCCTCTACCCACTGATCGGCTGGCGGCTCAACCCGATGATCGCCGCCGCGGCGATGGCCGCGTCCAGCCTGTCGGTCGTGACCAACGCCAACCGGCTGCGCCGCTTCCACCCACCCGCCGCCGACGGCCGTCAACCAGCCACGGCCCCCGCCGCGTTCACCACCAGCACGAAAGCCACTTCGGAGCCGGCTCCGACGGGCACGACGAAGGTGGGCTGAGCGATGCGGCACGTGCCGCTGGTCCGGCGCAACCTGCTGGCGGACCCGCGCCGGCTCGTCGTCAGCGCGCTCGGCGTCGGCCTCGCGCTGATGCTGATCCTGCTGCTCGACGGGTTGTGGGCCGGCATCCGCTCACAAGTCACGACGTACGAAGACCACAGCGGTGCCCAGCTCTACGTCGTCACCCCTGGCACGCTCAACCTCTTCGCCGACTCCAGCATCGTGCCCCGGTCAGCTGTCGACACGGTGCGCGCGATCCCGGATGTGCGATGGGCCGCTCCCGTGCGCACTGCATACACGATCCTCGATCTGCACAACCGCAAGGTCGCCGTGGCACTGGTCGGCAGCGTCCCCGGCGAGCCCGGTGGACCATGGGCGCTGGCCGAAGGCCGGGCACCCGAAGCCGACGACGAGGTCGTCGTCGACAGCGTCCTCGCCGACCGCCACGACCTGCACCTCGGCGACGCAATCGCCGTCAGCGGTGCGACCATGCGCGTCGTCGGCATGTCCTTGGGGACGGCCGGCTTCATGACCGGCTTCGTGTTCGTCACCCACCACGCCACCGAACTCGCGTTGCGGGCTCCCGACACCACCAGCGTGATCCTGGTCGGAACCGACCAGCCTGCCGCCGTCCGAGCACGGCTTGCCGCCATCGGACTGACGGCGGTCGACCACGCCGCGCTGCGCGCGTCGAGCCTCGCGCTGGCAACCAAGATCTACGGCACCCCGATGCGCCTCATGGTCGGTGTCGGGTTCGCGGCCGGCACTCTCGTCATCGCCCTCACCTCCTACACCACAGTCGCCGAACGTCGCCGTGAGTACGGCATCGTCAAAGCGATCGGCGCCACCCCTACCCGTCTCACCGCCCTCGCACTCGGCCAGACACTGTCACTCGCACTGATCGGCGCGGTGGCCGCAGCCGCGCTGTTTCTCGGCGGTCGAGCCGTCATCGAAGCGCTTCGCCCCCAGTTTGTCGTCGTCGTCACCGCTCCCGGCGTACTCCGCGCCGCCGTCGCCGGCCTCGCCATGGCAGTGCTCGCCGCCATCGTCCCCGCCCGGCGACTCGCCCACCTCGACCCCGCAGCCGCGTTTCGGGACTCGTCATGAGCCGCCGCGTTCCCCTCGCCCGGCGCTACCTGTTCGGTGAACGCCGCCGCGCCGTTCTCGCCACCGTTGGCGTCGCCGTCGCCCTGTTGCTCGTCCTCGTCCTCGACGGGATCTTCGCCGGGGCCATGCGTCAGGTCACCTCCTACATCCGTACCAGCCCCGCGGATGTGATCGTGTCGCAACGCGGCGTGCGGACCATGCACATGTCCACGTCCGCGCTCCCCACCGACACCGTCGACACGGCGCGGGCGGTCGACGGTGTCGCCTGGGTCGAACCGATCGGGTTCGTCAGCGGAGTCATCGGCGCGCCGACCGGCGGGCGCCAGCTGTCCTACGTCATCGGCTTCACACCGGGGCGGCCCGGCGGGCCGCACGACCTCATCGCCGGCCGCGCCCCAGGCACCGGCGAAGCGGTGCTCGACCGGGTCGCCGCCGACCAGCTCGGTCTACATCTCGGCGACCGAGTACGAGTGCTCGGGACCTGGCTAACAGTCTCCGGTCTCGCCGAAGGCGGCACCAGCATCGTCAACACCACCACCTTCGTCACCGCCGCCGAGCTCGACCGCATCCACGGCCCGACGACCAGCTACCTCCTCGTCGGCGCCCGCCCAGGGACGAGCAGCTCCGCGCTGCGCGACACGCTCGCACGTGCACTACCGGATGCGTCGGTGCAGACCCGCACCGAGTTCGCCCGACAGGAAGCCGCAGTGGTCGCCGACATGAGCGCCGACGTGATGCGGATCATGGCCATCATCGGCTTCGCCATCGCCCTCGCCGTGATCTCCCTCACCCTGTTCACCGCCACCCTCGCACGGCTCCGGGACTTTGGGATCATCAAGGCCCTCGGAGCGAGCTCCGGGCGACTCGCCGGCATCGTCATCGCCCAAGCCGTCTGGACCGTCGCACTCGCCGTCGCATCATCGGTCGCGCTCGCGCTTGTCGTCGCCCGCGTCGTAGAGGCGGCCGTACCCACCGTCGCCATCGCCATCGAGCCGTCCGGCGTCATGCGGGTTGCTGCCGGCGCGGCCGCCATCGGCGCGGTGTCCGCTCTGGCCCCATTGCGCCGAGTCATCGCCGTCGATCCCGCCTCGGCCTTCCGGAGACTGTCATGACCATCACCAGCGCCGCGCTCCAAGCCCACAGTCTGTCCAAGACGTTCGGACATGGCGACCTCGCCGTCACCGCCGTGCGCGACGTCGACCTCACCGTCGCGCCCGGCGAAGTCGTCCTCGTCGACGGGCCCTCCGGCTCCGGCAAGACGACGCTGCTGCTCATGCTCGGGGCGCTCCTCGAACCGACTTCCGGCTCCGTCGTCGTCGCCGGCGACGACGTCTGGGCCATGCCCGAACGGCGCCGACCCTCGCTGCGGGCCCGGCGCTTCGGCTTCGTGTTCCAAGACTTCAATCTCCTCGGCGCCCTCTCCGCCACCGAGAACGTCGCCCTCGCAGCCAACCTCGGCGGCGTCACCGGTCGCGACGCCCACCGTCGCGCCACCAGTGCCCTCGAACGCGTTGGGCTCGGCCACCGCACCAGCTTCCATCCCGACCAGCTCTCCGGCGGCGAGAAGCAGCGCGTTGCAGTCGCCCGGGCGCTCGTCAACGACCCCGCGGTCATCCTCGCCGACGAACCCACCGCCAACCTCGATTCCGCCAACGGCCGCCAAGTCGCCCGCCTTCTTCACGCGCTCGCGATCGACGATCAGCGCGCCGTGGTGATCGTCACCCACGACAACCGCCTCCACGACATCGCCGATCGCGTCCTGTGGCTCGAGGACGGCGCACTCCGCCAACTGGACACCCTTGTCACAGACCCGGTCTGCCACATGTCGATCACCCCAGCCGACACCCCCCACCTCGAGCTCGACGGATCAGTGTGGTGGTTCTGCTCCAGCGCCTGCCGCGACGAGTTCGCAACCGACCCCGTGCGATTCGCACCCCTGAGCGAGTCGGCCTCGTGACCGCGACGCTGTCTCACCGACCGGCTGCGCCGCGGTGGACCCCCCACCCCCACGGATGTAACTCGCAGATAGCGTGAGGCACTCGCGACCGCCGTGGTACGTGTCACGTTCTGGGTTGTCGGCGGATTCGGCGCCCGGCCACACCGTCAACACCTCAACCGACTTTCCCCCGGTCTGATCCCGTTTCGGAGACTTCCACATGAACTTGCGCCGCCACCTGACCATGTTCGCTGCTGCAACACTGACGGTCGCCGTCCTCGCCGCCTGTGGCGACGACGCCAACGATGCCGGCGACAGTGCTGCCAACACCGCGAGCCCATAGACGAGGCCTGCGTACCGGTCGTACAGGTCGGCGAGCGCAGTCTCGTCGCCGCCGGACAGGCGCTCGATCAGAACCCGCTCCGCCCACGA
>DASUEW010000127.1:0-5275 GCA_036274875.1 Ilumatobacteraceae bacterium | reverse complement strand
CGGCACGAATGCCGCGGCCAGCGCGATCAGGCGACGGCAGCGGTCGACGACGTCGGTGAGAACCTCGTCGATTCGCTGGTCGTCGGGATCCGCCTTGGCGAGCTCCCACGGCCGCACACGTTCGAGCTCGCGGTTGGCGGCATCGATCAGTTCGCGCACGCGGCGCGTCGCGCGGCGTAGGTCGAACGCTTCGAGGGCAGCAGCGAATTCGACATCGACGTCGGCAACATCGGCGAACGCCGGTGCCTCGCCGACCAACCCGCCGCGCAGGCGGTGCACGAGCGCGACCGCGCGGGTGACGAGGTTGCCGACACCATTGGCGAGATCGTCGTTCGCCCGTCGGACGAGCCGCTCGACGGTGAAGTCGGTGTCGACTCCGAGCGGCGCCTCGCTGAGCAGCCACCAACGGACGGCATCGGTGCCGAAGCGCCCGACCAGCTCGGCCGGCGCCACCCCGTTGCCGATCGACTTCGAGATCTTGGCGCCGTCGACGGTCAGGTAGTCGTGCACGAACAGCGCGGTCGGCAGCGGCAGGCCGGCCGACGCCAGGATCGCCGGCCAATAGAGGGCATGGAAGCGGATGATGCCCTTGCCGATGAGATGGATCCGCTCGTCGGCACCGTGCCACCACCGAGCCTCGTCCGCGCCGCTCCCGAGCGCGGTGACGTAGTTGGCCAGCGCGTCGAACCAGACGTAGACCACCTGCGACGGATCGTCCGGCACTGTGAGTCCCCATCCGTGGGCACGCTCGAACGATCGTGACACGCTGATGTCGCGCAGCCCAGTTCGGAGTTGCGCGAGCACCTCATTGCGACGTGAGGCCGGTTCGATGCGGAGCTCGCCGGTCTCGATCGCAGCACGGATCCGTTCGCCGTAGCGCGACAGCCGGAAGAACCAGTTCCGCTCACGAACGGCATCGGGTTGCGTGCGGTGCTCCGGGCAACACCCGCGCGAGTCGAGGTCCTCGGCGTCGACAAAGGCCTCGCAGCCGACGCAGTACGCGCCCTCGTAGTCCCGCAGATACAGGTCGCCCCGTGCGGCACAGGCCCGCCAGAGTCGTTCGACGCCGATTCGGTGGCGGGGATCGCTGCTCGTACGGATCACGTCGTCGAACTCGACTGACAGCGGCTCGAAGAGCGAGACGAACCGATCGCCGTGCGCTCGCACGAAGTCGGCCACCGGCACGCCTGCCGCCTCGGCCGCACGGACGTTCGTCAACGCGTTGTCGTCGGTGCCGGTGAGCGTCCGGACCTCGTGGCCTGCCGAGCGCCACGCACGTGCGAGCGCGTCGACCTGCACGAGCTCGAGCGCGTGCCCGATGTGCGGTTCGCCGTTGACGTACGGGATCGCGGTGGTGATGTAGATGCGACGCGCATTGATGATTCGCGCACGACGTTCGCCCATGATCGATGCTCCTTCGAGAGAGGTCCCCGAGAGGGCGCACCAGCGCATGCCGCCGATCCCTCTCGGGATCCGACGGTTGTGACGCGTCAGCGACGACGCAGACCGGCGTGCCCCGTGGCGGGGCGCATCATCCGGCCAGCTTGCGCACGTGGATGGCCAGCTCGCGCACGTCGATCGCCAGCTCGTTCACGTTGATCGAAGGATCGTGCGCTCTTCACGCCGTCAACCTACCCAGCGGGCCGGAGTCGACGCGTGGTGATTTGGGGCGCGGTCGGCACGGGTCCGGCGCGCGAGGGCGTGGTGGGGTCCGTCACCACCGCCGACGGCGCCACCGGCCCGGGGTCCGCAATCCGACCTCGAAGTCGTCGGCCCGGTCGAGCATCGTGGCCAGGTCGGCGTCGACAACCGACGCGCTCATGGGGCCGGCCCAACCGCGCCACGGGAAGTGCCGGGCGTTCGACCCGGCGAACGTCCGCAATCTGATCGTGCCGTTCCGCATGGCTCCACGCTCCTCTGCGCTTTCGGACCTCAGTTCGCCTGGCAAACTCAGCTCGACTGTACGCTACGGCTCTGGATCTGTCAACCGAACCCAGGTATGTTGGGACTGTGACATCCGTCGTAGACGTCGAGACACCCGTGTCGAGCCTCGAGCGCGAGCGCTGCTCGATCGTGGGCGCGCTCGACGCGATCGGCGACACGTGGTCGGTGCTCGTGCTGCGCCAGTTGTTCTTCGGGGTCCATCGATTCAACGAGATCAAAGACGGCCTCGGCATCTCGCGCAGCGTGCTCACCGACCGCCTGAACCGACTCGTGGAGTTGGGCGTCATCAAGACGGTCCCCTATCAGGAGCCCGGTCACCGGGCCCGCAACGAGTACCGGCTCACCCGCAAGGGCGTCGGGCTGCTGCCGCTGATGGTGGCGCTGATGCAGTGGGGAGACGAGCACGTCAACGCCGACAACCCGCCCGTGGCGTTGCACGACCGGCACACCGGTGAGCGCGTGAAGCTCGAACTGCGCACCGACTCCGGCCCGATCGAGCCGAACGACATCGTCCCCCGCCAACTCGCCTGATCTCGTGAAGTTTCGGCGCCGTCACGGCGCCGAAACTTCACGAGATGGGTGTTCAGTGGCGCTTCACGCCGCCGTACTTCATGCGGGTGTCGCTCATCGAGGCCGGCCGGGCGGAATCGTCACGGATGCTCGCCTCCACCACCTCGCCGATGAACAGCGTGTGCGTGCCGAGATCGAGGTGCTGACGCACCTCGCAGTCCATCCATGCGATCGCCTCCTCGAAGACCGGAGCGCCGGTGGTGGCCGCCCGCACCGCGCGGCCGTTGAGCGTCGAACCGTCGTCGGTCGCCGGCTTCGAGAACTTCACGAAGGCGCGCGTGTCCTCGGCGTCCCACAGGTTGACCGTGAACGCGCCGCCTTCACTGATCAGGCGGTGCGTGACGGCGTGAGTGTCGACGCCGATGCCGATGAGAACCGGCTCCATCGACAGTTGTGTCACCCAGCTCGTCGTCATCCCGTTGCGCTCGTCGCCCGATCTCGACCCGACGAGCACCAGCGCGTTCGGGATCTTCCACGTGACCCTGTTGAGCATCTCGTCGTCGACGGCCATCGCGCCAAGGGTATGCGACACCCCTCCCTCACCATCTGTTGCGATGGACGAGCTGGTCGATGCCACGGCGCTCGCGCTTGCGCGCCGACGACGATGCCGACTGATGGTCGTCCTGGGTCGCGTAGCCGAGGTGGATGACGCCGATCGGGCGGAACTGCTCCGGAACACCGAAGTGGGCAAGCAGCTCCGCCTCGCCGTGGAAGATCCCGGCGAACAGCGCGCCAAGCCCACACTCGACCGCCACGAGCAGGATGAGCATCGAGGCCATGCCGGCGTCGATGTCCCAGTAGGGCACTGCCCAACGCTCCGCCGCGTCGAGTCCGAACTCGATCTTGTCCGGCTGCGAGTACCGGTCGACGTAGGCGGTCTGGTTCGACAGCGGAATGATGACGACGGGTGGCAGCACCTCGCGGTCGACGTCGGTCAGCGGGTAGTCCGGATGCTCGGTGATCCGCACGTAGTCGGCCACCGCGGTGGGCGAGCTCAGCACGAGGAACTCGTTGCCCTGCGTGTAGCCGGCACTCGGCGCATGAACCACGCTGGCGACGACCCGGTCGATCAGGTCTTCGGGCACCGGTTGACGCCTGAACGATCTCACCATCTTGCGACGACGCAGGGCCTCTTGGAGCTCCATGCCACCTCTCCGATCCGTACGAACAGCTGCCAACAGCTGCGATCAACTGCGGTGGAGCTCACCGCGCCGCGAGCATCACCGCCGGGTCGGCCGATCGCAAGGCCGTTCGCCTCCGCGCCGGGACCTTCAGCCCTGGTGTACGGCCGGTGCCGCGCCGACGATCGAGGTATGGAGCGTGAAGCGCACGCAGCACGGATCGTGGTCGGCATCGACGGATCGAATCCGTCGGAGTGCGCCCTGCGTTGGGCGGCTCAGGAAGCCGCCGGCCGCGGCGACGCCCTGGAGGTCGTGCATGCGTGGCGGGTGCCCTACGCGATGCACCCGAACGCGCAGTTCGTCGACGCCGCGATCTTCAAGGATCGAGCCGTCGACACTCTCGACGACGCGATCGAATCGCTTTCGACGATCGATCCGGCTCCGAGCGACATTCGTGGGGTACTGGCCGAGGACGACCCGGCGACCGCGTTGGTCACGGCCGCCGAGGGCGCTGGATTGCTCGTGGTCGGTTCGCGTGGTCATGGCGGATTCGTCGGGCTCCTTCTCGGATCGGTGAGCCAACGGTGCGTCGACCATGCGCCGTGTCCCGTCGCGGTCATCCCGTCGACCTGGGACGGAGCGACGCACGGTCGCATCGTCGTCGGGATCGATGGGTCCGAGGCTTCGTACGGTGCGCTCCACTGGGCAGTCGCCGAAGCGGTTCGCCGTGAGGCCTGCCTCGATGTCGTGAACGCGTACGGCTTCCACCAGTACGTCTCGCCGTTCGGGCGAACGATGCCGATCGACCGGGATCAACTGGAGGAGTCGAGCCGTGCCCTGCTCGAGGAGATGGTCGAGGGGGCCGTCGGTGGCTTCGGCTCCCGTCCACCAGCGGTCGAATTGATCGCGACACCGATGAGCCCTGTCCTCGCCCTGCTCGACACGTCGAAGGGCGCCGATCTCCTGGTCGTCGGGTCGCACGGCCACGGCGTGTTCCGGGGGATGCTGACCGGTTCGGTGAGCCTGCAATGCGTGCACCACGCCCACTGCGCGGTCGTCGTCGTTCGCCCACCGCGGACGTCACAGCCCGACAGGACCAACGACTCTTCCTCGGCCGGCCGGCACGGTGCACGGTTGGTGCCGGATGACCGTTCGGAGGGAGGACTGAGATGAGCGACCTGCGACAGGAAGACTTCGGGGTCACGCCGACCCTCGAGGTGCGCGTGTACCGCGACGGCGTGCTCGTGCAGCGTGTGCTGTGTGAGACCGAGGAGGACGCCGTCGCCACGGTCGAAGCGGCGGAGGAGGAGCGGGGTGTCAAGTGCGAGGTCGACGACCTGTCGGCGCAACACCACGACGTCGATGACCTCGAGGTTGCGCCGACCGCGTTCGCCGACTACGACGCGTACCCCACGACGGCAGAATCGGACGCCTGACCGGAGGGCCCCGGACGCATCGCGTAGTTGCAGAGCGATCGCTCCGGCCGCGCCCGGCGGGTGTGGCGAATCCTCCAGCGACTGTGGCCGCGACATGTCACGTCGGCGCGAACGCACCGAATGATGCCAACATGAGCACTCGATGGCGGATCTGCTCCACATCCGGGTGGTCGCCCCAGGGTCGCGGCGAGCAGAGGTGATCGG
>DASUEW010000126.1:0-2744 GCA_036274875.1 Ilumatobacteraceae bacterium | reverse complement strand
GCCGTAGGCGATGCCACCGATGAACAACGTCAACACGCCGAACATCACGTAGACACGGAACCAGAGGTACTGCTGGCGCCTGTGTTGCACGGCAGAATCGAACGACAACCCCCAGGGCTCGGCGTAGGCCTGGGCCACGGTCACACGATCCGTTGGCTGAGATACGCGATGGCGACGACGCAGCAGCCGATGAACATCGGAAGCGCCCGGCGCACCTCAGCCCGCTTGGTGCCAGACCGGAGACCCATCGCGAACACGAAGACGATGCACACCAGCAAGAGGGTCACTGGCGCGCCGCCTTTGACTCACGCACGATGCGCACTCTCAGATCCCGAGCAGGCGCCGCACGACCGACGGGATCGACGATTCGGAGCGGTTCACGATCAGACCGATCGTGGGCATCCCGGCGAGCTCGTCGAGCGCCGACGTCACCTGGGCCTGCGTCGTCACCCCGTACCGCACGACCAGAGCGTAGGCATCGGCGAAACGGGCGAGCGCGATCGCGTCGCTCGTCGCCAACACGGCGGGCAGGTCGAGGATCAGGTGATCGAACCGTTGCTCGAGCTCGTCGAGCGCGCTCGCCAGCCGGGGATCCTTGGCAACTGCCGGGCGCCCGGCCAATTCGACGGTGCCGGCGGGCATGAACCACAGGTTGTCGGTGACGGTCTCGACGAGCACCTCGTCTGGGGCGTGGCCGCGCAGCACGACATCGGCCATACCCAACGTCGTCGGGTCGTTGCGTCCGCCTGACCACCAGTTCATGTCGACGACACACACCATCTGCTCGAGGTCGTGTGCCATCACCGCCGCGAGCGAGCGAGCGATGTACGAGACCCCCTCGCCGTGCAACGCTGACGTGATCGCCAACCGTCGCGGGATCGCGTCCGGGTCGTTGAGCTGGAGCCGAGTCAATAGGTACCGCAGGCTCGACGTCACGCCGGCCGGAGCCGTGTGCAGCAGTTGACCTCCCAGCTCCACGATGGCCAATCCGCCGTCAGAGCGCACGCCCGTCGTCAGGTCGGTCGCGGGTCGTCGCCGCGCCCCACGGTTTCGCCGTCCGCTCGAACGCTTCGCCGCTTTCCCTCCGGGCTCGGAGTTGGGGGTCTGCCTCGCCATGGTGGTTTCAGCGGGCGTTCGGCACGGTCGCGACGACGGCGAGCCCGACCTGCGCCTCGATGTCGGCCTCACGCCGGACCGTGTGGTCGAGCGCAGTGGCCACCGCGACCAATGTGATCGACACGAGGGAGCCGAGGATGGTGAACAACCCCATCTTCAGGATCGTGGCACGACGTTGCGGCTCGGCGAACAGTGGCGTCTGCGGCGGGTCGACGACTGCGATGCGCCCTTCGACCTCGGCCCGAGTCTGTTCGGCGGCGAGTTGGGCTGCCTCGTACTGGTTCAGTGTCTCGACGTATTGGGTGTCGGCGCGCTCCACGGCCGACGCCAGCTCGTCCATCGCGGTCTGCTCGTCGAATGGGCGCTCACTGCCGGTCGGCGGTTCCGGGTGGTCGCGGACGTAATCACGCAGTTCGGAGCGGGCGGAGTCCAACTCGGCCTTACGGCGGTTGAGGCGACCCTCGAGAACCTCCTCGGCCGTCTGTGCCTGCGTCAACTCGACCTCGATCACCTCGTCTCTGTAGGTCTTGATGGTGGACTCGACGAGTCGCCGCGACAGCTCGGGTTCGATCGTGGTGGCGCTCACGGCCAGGAGGTCGTCGCCAACCGGGAAGGTGACGATCGCTCCGCGGATCGCCCCGAGGGTGATCGCCCCGGTCTCGAGCGCCTGGGTCACACCGGCGCCCGCGGCGACCTTGCGAGCGAAGGCATCGGTGCCCATCAGCGATGCGATCTTGCTGCTCGTCAGCGAGGAGGCCGTCTCGAACGAGAACGGGGTGCCAGTACCGACGTCGGTGAGCTCGGCCAACAGTGACGCGTTCGACGTCTTGATCACGCCCGTCGACTTGAACTCCGTCGGCGTCGATGCCACGTTCGACAGGCCGAGCCCGACGAGAGCCACGAGGGGCACGAGATAGAAGTACCACCGCCGGAAGAACGTCTCGAGCAACCTGATGACGATGCTGAACGTCACGGCAACGCCCCGAAGCGCCGACCAGGATCGCCCTCCGGCACGGAGACGACCACGCGTTGGCGACAGGCCGCGGACGCGGAACGGCCCGTTGTACGTCCTGGTGTTCGTGCCGCCACGCGGCGCACTCTATCCCGTCGATCTGTCAGGACGTCCGCGAAATAGGCTGATCGAGCACGTATCCGACGCGGGTCGACACGAGCTGACGGCGCGTCGATCGAGCCACGCCCGCGAACTCAACGGCGGTGCCTGCACGGGCGGCGAGCCGGGCGATCTCGACGATCGTGGCGATGTCGCGGCCGGCGAGACGTCCGCAGCCGGCGAGATCGACGACGAGGCCGGTGCCCTCGTCAGCGGCGATCTCGACCTCGCGCCACTCGTGTTCGTCGAGCGGCCGTGACGGACCGCAGAGTCGCACCGTGACCGTTCGCACCGTGGCGGGCTCGGTGGTGCGCACGACCGCGTGAGCACCGCCACCGACCGTGCGCACCGGCCGCGTCGCCCACACCTGTCGCGCCAGCCGAGGCGCGAAGACGATCAGATCCCTGGCGTACCGCCGGATCAGCCGGCGTGGTTCGGTCACGGCGCGGTGGACCCACTCGAGACCGAACCGTTGCGCCCAGCCCGGGGCGCGCCGCTTGGCACCCGACACGAAGTC
>DASUEW010000125.1:0-5250 GCA_036274875.1 Ilumatobacteraceae bacterium | reverse complement strand
CGGGGATGCGGCTCGCGATTCGGTCGAGTTCGAGATCTCGGATCCGACGGTGATCGTGCCCGTGTTCGAGGACGTCACGCGACCCGCCGGTGTGACGACGACGGTGCCCGAAGCCACGTGCGGGCGGTTCTCCAACGGCGCCGCCTGGGGTGATGTCGACGGCGACGGTGACGTCGACTTGTTCGTGACGCGGCTCGACGACCCGTCACAGCTCTTCATCAACGACGGAGCCGGTGGTTTCGTCGACGAGTCGGAGGCGCGCGGTCTGTCGGTCACCGACACGAACGGTGCCGCGTTCGCCGACTACGACAACGACGGCGACGCCGATCTCATCGTCGTGCGTGATGGCTCCGATCTCCTGTTCGGCAATGACGGAGGCGGACGGTTCAGCGACGTCTCGGTGGCCGCGGGGATCGGTGACGACGGGTACCGGGGAATGAACGCCTCGTGGGGTGACTTCGACAACGACGGCAACCTCGATGTGTACGTCACGAACTACATGACATGCACCGGCGAGTGGGCCACCGAGGAGGAGATCATCTCCCAGGTCTCGTACTACCCGGACACGCTGTACCGCAACAACGGTGACGGCACGTTCTCCGACGCGACGTCGTACCTCGAGAACGACCCGGACACGCGCGACGACGGGGCGACGATCGGAGCCGGGTTCGGTGCCGCCTGGTTCGACTACGACGATGACGGCCGCTTGGATCTGTACCTGGCCAACGACTTCGTCGGACCGTCGCCCGACAGCAATCGCCTCTGGCACAACGACGGACCGGTCGACGCCGGCCAAATCAATAGTGGCCAGAGCGACGGTGAATGGCGCTTCACGGATGTGTCGGTGTCGTCCGGCACGTCGTTCTTCATGAACACGATGGGCATCGGCGTCGGTGATTTCGATCGCGACCGCGATCTCGACCTCGCGCTCTCGAACATCGGTGCCAACAAGCTCGTCCGCAACGAAGGTGACGGTCTGTTCACCGACGAGCTGACGACCAACATCGCCCGCCCGTTGCAGGACGCCACGTACTCATCGATCACGTGGGGGACGAACTTCCACGACCTGAACCTCGACGGATGGGAGGACCTCTACCTCGCGGCGGGGAATCTCTACGACCGCAGCGTCGATGCGATCGGGCCACAGCCGAACGAGGTGTACGTGTACGACAGCGCGGCCCAGCGGTATCTCGACGTCAGCGCCGTCAGCGGAGCCGACGACGAAGGCGACTCGAAGGGCGTCGCGTTCGCCGACTACGACCGGGATGGCGACATGGACATGTTCGTCATCAACCAGGGTGGTGAGCCGCATCTCTTCCGCAACGACACGTCGACCGACGGTCAGCACTGGCTCCAGGTCGATGTGGTCGGCACGGTGTCGAATCGTGACGGATGCGGGGCCCGCCTCGTCCTCGAGCTCGACGACGGTGCCATGACCCGTCAGGTCTCGTGCGGATCCGGTGGAGGTGGTGCCGGCAGCCAACATGCCGTCCATTTCGGGCTCGGGCCGTCGACGGCCGTCCGCCAACTCGAGGTGTTCTGGCCATCGGGCGCGCACCAGGTGGTCGCCGACGTCGACGTCGACCGCTTCCTCACGGTCGAGGAACCAGCCAGCTGATCGGACGAGTCTGATCAGCCGCTCTCGGGCGCCGGCTCGCCGGGTTGTTCGATCGCGTCCAGGAACACGTCGACGTCGGCGTCCTCACCACCGATCAACCAGATCACGATCCCCTCGTCGTCACCGTCGTCCCACGGCAGGACGCCATCGACCGCGAACCGGTCGACCGTGATGTCCTCGGCGTCGTCGGAGACCGGCGCGACCACGGCGAGCTCGACCTCGGCGTCAGCCGGCTGGTCACGAAGGATGTCGATCAGTTCGCTTACGAGCATGGGTCCTCCGCGACCGTCATGTGGTTTCGGCTACGGCTCGTCGAGCCAGGCATCGGCTCGTTCGAGCAGGTACAAGCTGACATGTTTGCACCGATCGAGGCTGTCTGACACGGACCCATCGTTGTTGAGATACACGTCGGCCAGATCGATCGAGATCCGGGCGACGATCGAGAGACTGCGCTCGGGGGCGTCGGTGACGCTCGGGAACGAGTCGATGGCCGAGACCTCGACCGGCAGTTCGACGCCACCGACGCCGGCGAGCTCGGTGGCGAGCACGAGCAGGTCGGGCGGTTGGGGGAGCGGTGGCAGCGTCCAGGTGAACAGCAGCGGGAACGCGAATCCAGTGGGCGGATCGTCGTCGACGTCCTCGAGCTTGATGATCTCGTCCTCGAAGCCGAGCAGTGCGCGGGGGTCGACATCGAGCGAGAGATGGAGGTCGATCGGGCCGCTGCACGCCTCCTCGGGATGCAGGTCGACCTCCCACAACTGGCGCAGCGAGTAGGTCTCGACGAAGTGACGTTCATCGTGGACGTGGAAGCCGTGGTCGATCGCCTGGCTCTTCAGATCCGCCACGAATCCTGCTACGTCGATGACTGCCACACCGGCCTTTCTGTTCCGCTGATGCTGCCAGCTGCGCGGAGGGGACACTACCGTCCGCGGAAGTGATCGACCCCAGGCATGGTCACGCTCTCGAGACGTTCCTCGGCATCGCCGACGCCGTCGCCGAGGTGCTGCGGGCGAACACCGCGTGGGGTGCGTCAGGGTTGCGGCCCGGCCAGTACGCGGTGGATCTCGACGCCGACCGGGCGTGCCTCGAAGCCCTGCTCCCAGCGGGGTTTTCCGTGCTGTCGGAGGAGAGCGGTCGGCAGGGTCCCGCTGGGCGGCCGGTGGTGGTGGTCGATCCCCTCGACGGATCCACGAACGCTTCCCGCGGCGTGCCGTGGTTCGGCACCGCCCTGTGTCTCGTCGACGACAACGGGCCGGCGGTCGGGTGCGTGGCGAATCATGCGACCGGCGAGCGGTTCACGGCGATTCGAGGTCACGGCGCCGAACGCGATGGCGCGGCCATCTCGGTATCGGCGTGCGAGAGGCTCGGTGACGCGCTCGTCGGAGTGAGCGGGTTGCCGGACCACGACTACGGCTGGGCCCAGTTCCGCGCGTTCGGCGCCTCCGCGCCCGACATCTGCGCGGTCGCGAGTGGCACGCTCGACGCGTGGTGCGATATGAGCATCGACGCCCATGGTGTCTGGGACTACCTTGCGTCGCTGCTCATCCTCGAAGAAGCGGGTGGGGTGGCCGCCGAGGTCGGAGGCCGAGATCTCGTCGTGCTCGACCACGTCGCTCGCCGCACACCTGCGGTCGCGTCGACACCCGGGCTGCTCGAGGCCGTGCTCGCGGAACGGCGCCGCCCATGAGCGCGGCCGCGATGTGGGAGTGCCCGCGCTGCGACCGTCGTTGACCATCGCTCAACCGATGCGCGCGCTCTGACCGCCGTCGACGGGCAGGATCACGCCGGTGATGAACGCGGCGTCGTCGCTGGCGAGGAACAAGGCGGCGTTGGCGACATCCCAGGCCGTGCCCTGCCGACCGAGCGGGACCGCGGCGGCGCGTCGCGCGGCGATCTCCTCGCGCGGTGTGCCGCTGATGGCGGCGGGTGCATCGACGGCCAGCGGCGTGTCGATGAAACCGGGCATGATCGCGTTGGCCCGGATGCCGTGCTTGGCGTTGGTGAGCGCGAGGTTCTGGGTGAGCGCGTTCACGCCGGCCTTCGACAGCTTGTAGGCGGTGAGCGCGCCGGCGCCGGCGATCGCGGCGATCGACGAGATGTTCGTGATCACTCCGCCGCCACCTTGCTCCCGCATCACGGGGACGACGGCTTTGCAGGTGCGCCACATCGCACGCAGGTTGAGGTCCATGATCCGGTCGTAGTCCTCTTCCTCGAGACGGTGAGGGGTCGCGTCGCCGGCTCCGGTGCCGACGTTGTTGTGGAGGATGTCGATCCGGCCGAAGATGTCGCGCGCGGCGAGCACCAACGCCACGGGCGCTTCGTCGTCACCGATGTCACAGACGAGCACGTGACTGTGAAGACCCTCGGACGAGATCGCGTCGTGAGTGTCGCGGACCGCCGCCTCGTCGCGGTCGACGAGCAGCACGTCGGCGCCTTCGCGCGCGAAGGTGATCGCTGTCGCCCGGCCGTTCCCCACGGTCATACCGGGGGTCTGCCCCGCGCCGACAACGATCGCGGTCTTGCCCTGCAGCCGAGCGTTCATGTCGTGATGATGGCACCCATCTCCGACGCCCGTAGCGGGCCCGCGATTGGCGCTTGGACCGGCGGCCCTCAGCCGCGGCGTTCGCCGTAGTCGCCGAACGGGCGGTCGCGCTCGCGGACGGCCTCCCGGAAACCGACCTCGGACGAACGTTCCACGAAGTCGAGACCCTCTCGGGTGTGACGCGCCACTCCGTCGAACAGGGTGCCGAGGCGGCGTGACGACTTCGGGTCGTACATCTCGTCGGCCACGGCGTTGAGGGCCCAGGTGATCATCTCGAGCTGATTCGTGGGGACCTGTGCGATGCGCTGGGCGAGTGCCATCGCCCGGTCGTGCAGTTCGTCGTCGGGCACGACCTCGAGCACGGCGCCCATCGCGAGTGCTTCGGCGGCGGTGAACTCGTCGCCGGTCAGCATGTACCGGCGAGCGTTCTGGAGACCGAGCCGGGCGACCCAGTTCCACGGCGCTTCCGGCACTCCCCAGACCCGCGACGGCGGGTATCCGAACCGGGCGGACTCGGACGCGACGATGAGGTGAGCGTTGAACACGATGTTGGTCCCGCCGGCGATGCACCAGCCCTGCACCGCGGCCAGCGTGGGCTTGGAGCAGTCGTGCAGCTTCGCCCAGGTGGCGGCGAAGGATCCGATCATGTGCTGGTCGGCCACCGAATCCCACACCCGATCCGCGCGCTGCGCTTCCGCGGCCTGGGCCTGCGTCGACCAGTCGAGCCCGTAGCCGGCGCAGAACGCGGGCCCTTCGGCGTCGAGCAGGATCACCCGGATCTCGCGATCACGCTCGGCGCCGTCGATCGCGGCACCGAGCTCGTCACGCAACTCGGGTGTGATCGTGTTGTACTGGTCGGGCCGGCACAGCGTCAGCCGCCGCACGTGGCCGTGGTCCTGCTCGCGAATCGTGGTTCCCATGGAATCGCATCCTGGTTCGCCGGCCGACGTCTTGTCCTCTCGACCGACCCTCGGGAGCACGCGACCGGTGAGCGATAGGCTGCTCCGCTTGCCGGGCGCATAGCTCAGTTGGCTAGAGCGCTTCCCTTACAAGGAAGAAGTCGGGGGTTCGAGTCCCTCTGCGCCCACGG
>DASUEW010000124.1:0-4012 GCA_036274875.1 Ilumatobacteraceae bacterium | reverse complement strand
AAGCGTGGCATCGTGACGACGGTCGCTCCCACGGTCAGCGGGACGAGCAGCTCGGCCGTCACGTCGTGCGCGTCGGCGTCGATCGACCGGCGGACCGTTCGGGGCCCAGATCGCAACCCGGTCGCCGACTCGAACGCCGGCGGCGTGGAGTCCTCTGGCGGTCCGCTCGATGCGTCGACCGAGGTCGGCGTAACTCGTCGCGACACCGCTCACGCCGTCGATCAACGCCGTGCGATCGGGGTGGTCGGCGATCGCGTACCCGATTGCCGTGCCGACTCGGTCACTTGACACGAGTAAACCTCCGTCACTTGACGCGTGTCAAGCACAGCGGCCAAGCTTTGTGGATGCCCGACCCGGCGACACGTGATCGGCTGCTCGACGCCGCCTGGCAGGAGGCCACCGAGCACGGCGTCGACCGCCTCACCCTGGCCGCCGTCGGTGCGAGGGCCGGTGTGACGCGCCAGGCCGTGTACCTCCACTTCGGGAACCGGGCCACGCTGCTGGTCGAGATGGCGGCCCGGGTCGATCACACGTCCGGCTTCCGGAGCGGGCTGGCGACGACGCGGCACCTCCCACCGCGGGAAGGGTTCCGACGGATGCTCGAGATCTGGTTCGACTACATCCCGTCCATCCTGCGCGTCCACCTCGCCCTCGAAGCTGCCAGCCTCAGCGGAGGCGACGGCGCCGACGCGTACCGCGACCGCATGCGCGACTGGCGCGAAGGCATCCGGGTCTCGGTCGCCCGACTCGCCGACGACGGTGAACTGTCACCCGTGTGGGACGTCGGCCGGGCGACCGACTGGACGTGGGCCAGCGTTCACCCCACGACGTTTCACCATCTCACCAGTGAGCGGCGATGGACCCGCGCCGAGACCGCTGAGCGAACCATCGACACGCTCGAACGAGAGCTGCTCCGGTGAGCGGACGCTTGCTACCCGGTCGACTTTCGGCCGTCGTGCGCTCCCCGCCTGGCAGGATGTTCGCTCGTGTCGGAGAGACCCGTTGTCGTGGCGTTCGACGTCGACGGCACGCTGACCCGGCGTGACTGCGTGGTTCCGTTCCTGTGGCGGCTCGGGCCGACGCGGCTGGTGCTCGGCCTCGCCAGGCGTGCGCCGTCCGTGATGGCCGCGGTGGCGCGGCGCGACCGGGATCGCCTGAAGGCCCTCGCCACCACCGCCGCGTTCCGCGGCCGGTCGGTGGCCGCGGTCGAGCAGGTGGCGGCCGCCTTCGGAGTCGAGATCGAACGTTGGCTGCGCGACGACACGTCGGCTCGGTTGTCCTGGCATCGCCAACAGGGCCACACCGTCGTGCTCGTCTCGGCGTCGTACACGGTCTACCTCGACGTCCTCGGCCGCTCGCTGGGCGTCGACGCCGTGCTGGCCACACGGGTCGCACGGGACGGACCGACGTACACCGGAGCGCTGGAAGGCGGCAACTGCCGTGGATCCGAGAAGCTGCGCCGGCTCGACGAGTGGCTGCTTGGGCGCGACGGCGTCGATGGCGGACGTCGCGGCGTGGTGCTGTGGGCGTACGGCGACTCGGCGGGCGATCGCGAGCTGCTCGAGGCGGCCGACCATCCCGTCTGGGCGACCAGCCCGATCACTAGCGTGCCGTCGACGGAATGATGACGTGCCGATGATCGCAGGGCTCCTTCGCACCGGCCGGCCCAAGCAGTGGCTGAAGAACGTGCTGGTCTTCGCCGCCCCCGGGGCAGCGGGCGTGCTCGACGACGGCTCGAGCCTGGCGCGGGCGTCGCTGGCGTTCGTGGCGTTCTGCCTGGCGGCCAGTGGCACGTACTTCTGGAACGACGTGCTCGACGCCGAGGTCGATCGGGCGCACCCGACGAAGCGCAACCGGGCGGTCGCCGCCGGCGTCGTCTCGATCCCGACCGCTCGCCTGGTCGGTGTCGTACTCCTCGCCGCAGCGCTTGGGGTCGCGGCGCTCACCGGACGCTGGCAGACCGTCGCCATCGTCGGCACCTACATCGCGTTGACGATCAGCTACAGCGTCGTGCTCAAGCAGATCGCGGTGGTCGACCTCGTGGTCATCGCCTCCGGGTTCGTCCTGCGCGCCGCCGGCGGGGCGGTGGCGGTCGACGTACCCATGTCGGACTGGTTCGTGCTGTGCACGACGTTCGGCTCGCTGTTCATCGTCACCGGGAAGCGGTACGCCGAGCTCAACGAGCACGACCGCCTCGGCGCCGACGCGGGGGCGTCGCGTGCGACGCTCACCGAGTACAACGCCGGGTTCCTACGGGTCGTGCTGGCGGTGTCGTGTGCCGCGACCCTCGTCAGCTACTGCCAGTGGGCGTTCGAGACGCGCGACCTGTCGACGTCGGATTGGCCGCTCTACGAGCTGTCGATCGTGCCGATGTTGACGGCGCTGCTGCGCTACGGCCTGGTGCTCGAACAGGGGCACGGTGCCGCTCCGGAAGACGTGTTCGCCGGCGACCGCGTGTTGCAGGTGATGGGACTGGCGTGGCTGGTGGTGTACGGACTGGCGGTGTACACACGATGAGCACGCGCGCCTACGACGACATCGCCACCTCCGTCGCCGCGGTCGACGGCTGGATGACACCGGAGCAGGGCCGGCGGCTGTTCGCGGCCGCGGCGCGATGCCGGCCCGGCGGGCGGATCGTCGAGATCGGCAGCTTCCGAGGCAAGTCGACCATCGTCCTCGCCACGGCGGCGCCCGACGGTGTCGAGGTGGTGGCCATCGACCCGCACGCCGGCAACGATCGCGGCCCCCAGGAGCTCATCGGGTTCGAGGCCGAGGCGGCGGACGACCATGCGATGTTCAACGCCAACTTGGCCGCGGCCGGAGTCGCCGGCCGGGTCCATCACATCCGCGCCTTCTCGGCTGCCGCTCACGACGAGGTGGGCGATCCGATCGACGTGCTCTACATCGACGGCGCCCATCGATTCGCACCGGCGCGCCGTGACATCGCCGAGTGGGGGAGCCGGGTCGCCGACGGCGGCACGCTGCTGATCCACGACGCGTTCTCGTCGATCGGCGTCACGCTCGCGATCCTGCGCGTGCTGAGCGTCGGGAGTCGCTTCCGGTACGTCGGTCGTTCCCGCACGCTCGCCGAGTACCGCGCCGACCTGTCGGGTGGCATACGAGGTCGCGGTGTCAACCTGCTTCGGCAGCTCGCGCAGTTGCCGTGGTTCACGAAGAACGTAGCGCTCAAGGTTGCGCTCTCGCTGGGCCTGGGCAAGGTGCTGGCGCGCGTGGGCCGCCGGCCTCCGGAGTGGCCGTACTGACAACCGGTAGCGTCTGCGCCGTGCACGAGGCGCGTTCGACGACGCTGACGGGCTGGGGGCGGACCGCCCCGAGTCGGGCCGACGTGGTCGACGTCGACGAGGAGTCGCTCGCCGAGGCCGTGGCATCTGCTGGTGCACGGGGCGCGCTCGTGCGCGGTCTCGGGCGGTCGTACGGTGATGCGGCGCAGAACGGCGGTGGCACCGTCGTGCGGCTCGCTCCTCCGCCGGCCGGCGGTATCCGTCTCGACACGTCGAGCGGACTCGTCACTGCCCACGCCGGCGTGAGCTTCGACCGGCTGCTCCGCCACCTCGTACCGAAGGGTTTCTTCGTGCCGGTGACACCTGGCACGCGTTTCGTGACGCTCGGTGGCGCGATCGCCGCCGACGTCCACGGCAAGAACCACCACGTCGACGGCACGATCGGGCGCCACGTCGTCTCGCTCCGCCTGTTGACGGCCGCCGGCGAGATCGTCGACTGCTCGCGCGAGCGGCACCCCGAGCTCTTTCTCGCGACGGTCGGCGGCATGGGGCTCACCGGGCACCTGCTCGAGGTCGAGCTCGCGATGGCCCGGATCCCGTCGCCCTGGATCGTTCAGGAGACTGAGCGCGCGCGCGACCTCGACGCCTTTCTGTCGCTGCTCGCCGGCTCGGCGCGAGAGTGGCCTTTCACCGTCGGCTGGCTCGACGCGCTCGCCGGCGGCGGCGGGCTCGGGCGCGGCATCCTCTACCGCGGTCGCTGGGCGACGGCG
>DASUEW010000123.1:0-2767 GCA_036274875.1 Ilumatobacteraceae bacterium | reverse complement strand
CACGACATCACCACCGGCTCGCCGTACGTCACGTATGTGCTCGACGGGACCTCACATCGGATCGATTGCGACTTCGTCGTGGGGTGCGACGGGTACCACGGCGTGAGCCGCACGGTCATCCCGCCGAGAGTCATCCGCACGTACGAGAAGGAGTACCCGTTCGGCTGGCTCGGCGTCCTGTCCGAGACGCCACCGCTGCCCGACCTCGTCTACTGCAACCACGAGCGCGGTTTCGCACTCGCGTCACAGCGCAACCCGATGCTCAGCCGGTACTACGTGCAGTGCCGGCTCGACGACTCGATCGAAGACTGGCCCGACGAGCGGTTCTGGTTCGAGCTCAAAGCCCGCCTCCCGCCGGCCACCGCCGAGCAGGTGATCACGGGTCCGTCGATCGAGAAGTCGATCGCCCCGCTGCGCAGTTTCGTCGCCGAGCCGATGCGATTCGGCAACTTGTTCCTCGCCGGCGACGCCGCCCACATCGTGCCGCCCACCGGCGCCAAGGGACTCAACCTCGCGATCTCCGACGTCTACTACCTGTCGCGCGGGATGGTGCAGCACTACGACGACCACGACGACCACTACCTCGACCGGTACTCAGAGATGGCGTTGCGGCGGGTGTGGGGGTCGGTGCGCTTCTCGTGGTGGCTCACCAAGTTGCTCCACCGCTTCCCCGACCAGACCGAGTTCGATCAGCGCGCCCAGGAGGTCGAGCTCGATTACATCGCCTCGTCGGTGCACGCCCAGGCGTCGGTGTGCGAGCAGTACGCCGGCCTGCCCTACGAGGACTGACTGCTCGCCTTTCGGGCGAGCCCATCCGCGCACTGCTGGAGGAACCTCCGGATGCCGCGCTGGAGGATGCGGCCGGTTCCGGGGATCTTCGGGAAGAACGACGATCGCCAGTGGATGATGGTGCCGTCGCCCCGTTCATCCCCCGTGTCCTCGAGGTCGACGCTGGCCCGATAGTCCTTGATGGCCAGGCCGGAGATCGACACATAGCCGAGCCGGCGTCCGGGGACGATCTCGACGATCTCGTCGCGGCCCGTGACGCGACCGCGCTTGAAGACGCGGATTGCGCCGACACCTTCCGGCGGCGGGTCGCCGGTGCGTTCGAGCTCGAACGAATCGATCGGTGCCCAGTTCGGCCAAGTCGTCCCGTCGGCCAGCAGCGCGAACACCACCTCGGCGTTCGCCGTCGTGTGGGCGGTCACGTCGATCTCCCTGCGGTTCACGCCGTTCGTCCTCCTATGCCGCGATCTAGCGTACGTTGCTGTACATCAGTGTACAATCAGCGACGTGGCGACGACGATGACGGTGAGCGCGGCCCGGGCCGCTCTCCCCCAGATCCTCGACCGCGTCCTTGCCGGCGAGGAGGTGACGCTCACGCGCCACGGCCAACCCGTCGCGGTCGTTGTGCGCCCTGACACGCTCCGGGCGCGGCGCGCCGGCGACGCCTTCGCGGTCGCGGAACGCGTGCGCGATCTTCTGGAGCAGAGCGGCAGGGCCAGGCTTGGCGCCCGACCGACGCTCAGCGGTGAGCGAGCCGAGGCTCTCGTGTCGGTGGTGCGAGCAGCTCGATCGCGGGCCTAGAGGGTCGAGCCGTTGGACGCCTTCGACGCGGACGTCTTGATCTATGCCACGGTGGCCGAGCACGAGCTGGGTCGACGCGTTCGCGCCCTGTTCCCGACCGAACCGGTCGAGGACACCGGTGTCGTCGCCGGGATCGGCTCGGTGCTGCTCGTGCCCGAACTGCTGACCAAGCCGCTGCGTGAGCAAGCGGTCGAGGAGCTGGACGAGCTCGGCGCACTGCTGTGCCGACTCGACCTGCGTCCGACGGACTTGGCGACCGCGGAACTTGCTACGGCACTCGGTGCGTCGTACGGACTGCGCGCTGCCGACGCGGTTCACCTGGCGACGGCCGTGGGCGCCGGCGCAGACCGGTTCATCACCAACAACAAGACAGATTTCCCGAAGTCGATCGCCGAGATCGACATCGCGTACCCCGACGAGCTACCCGATCCTGCGAGCGAGCTCACGTGAGGGCCGCGACCGCAGCCACCACATCGACGAGGCCTGTCCCCTTGTCGAACGACGTGCTGTACCCGCCGACGGACGTGTACGGCGATCCGTCGGTGTAGTGGTACGTGGTCGACTTCAGCGCGGCCTCGATCTCCGCCGGCGTTGCCGTCGGGTCGGCCTGGAACAGCTGGGCGACGATCCCGGCGATGTGCGGGGCGGCCATCGACGTGCCGCTGATGGTGTTGAACGTGCCGATGTCGAGCGGGCCCGGACCGTTGTTCGGTGCCATGCCGGTCGAGCAGATCACGAGGTACGGACGGCACGCCGACTCGATGTCCTCGCCGGGTGCCGACAGGTCGGGCCAGGTCGACGGATCGGTCGCGAGACCGCGTGACGAGAACTCGCTGACGCTGCCGTCGCGGGTGCCGGTGCCCTGGTCGAAGTAGGACGCGACCGACAGGATGCCGCCGGTCGGGTCCTGGCCGGGAGGGTTGGTCATGCTCGCCGAACCGTCGCCACCGTCGTTGCCCGCTGCCCACACGGTCACCACACCGTCGATCAGCAGCACGGCGCCGGTCGAGATCGAGACGAGGCTCGCACCGGGCGCGGCGCCCGTCACCGAAGTGAAACGTCGATGCGATGTGTCGACTCAGGCGTTCTCGAGGATCAGCAGGCCGTTGTGGGTGTTCGACGTCGGGACGTGGGTGGCCCGGTAGACCTCGCGCACCGTCGATGACATCGCGCCGCGCAT
>DASUEW010000122.1:0-5611 GCA_036274875.1 Ilumatobacteraceae bacterium | reverse complement strand
GAGCTTCGACGGCCCGACGCCCCTCACGCGGGCAAGATCGGCGAGCGTCGCTGGGAGCGCATCGGCGATCGCCACGAGCGTCTTGTCGTCGAACACGACGTAGGCGGGCTTGCCCTGTCGGGCGCCCTCCCTGAACCGGCGCAACTCGTCGTATGCCCGCACCGATTCGGGCGCCAGGGTGCCGCTCGGCAATCGCAGCGCGCCGCGTTGGCGACCGGCGGTGACCACCTGCGCACCGACTGGAAAGCGCCTCGTTGTCGGACCCTGGGTGGCGACGACGACCCCGTCGTCGAGCTCGGAGACGATCCATTCACTGCCCTGATCGACGAGCACGAGCCCGGGAGCGGCGATCACCGTGGATCGATCGAGCAATGGGTGATCGCTCACTTCCGCCCGACGCTGGGGTGTCTCGACGCGCTCGCGAGCCGGTCGCTCGACCGGAAGCACGGCGGGCGGTTCGGTGGTGAGCTCGGTGATGAACGGGCTCGGGCGCCGACCCGTGACGATCGTGGCGTGTCGACGGGCCCTCGTGAGCGCGACGTGGAGCAGCCGCCGTTCCTCCTCGACATCGTCGGCCAACCGGTGCGGAAACTGGTCGGCATCGACGAGATGCACGATCACGTGCTGCCATTCCTGACCCTTGACGCGATGGACCGTGGCGAGCACCACGCCGTCGGGCCGCCGGGGCACTGCCAGCCCGGCGCGCAACCAGCGCTCGAACGTCGGCACGTCGTCGTGCAGGGCCGCGATGTGTCGGATCGCCGAGAGGTCGTCGCCCTGTGCCGCCCGGTTCATGCCATGGCGGGAGGCGTCGAGTGATTGCACGGCACCGGCCAACCCGAGCTCGTCGAGCAGGAGGTCGACGAGCGCTCCGGTCGACGCTCCACCGGTGGCGAGCTTCTGCAGTCGCTCGATGTCGTCGGCGAAGCTCATCACTCGCTCGGTGTCGCGCTCGGTGTTGAGCCGCTCCGCGAGCCGCCGCAACGCGGCGACATCGCCTTGTTCGGCGACCCACTCGGCGACCTTCGGGTGCAACGGCCGCGAGGGTCGGCGTAGCGCCTCGGACACGTCGTCGGGTCTGAACGCAGTGCGTCCGGTGGCGAGTCGCAGCCAGGCGAGCGCGGCGCGCACCGATGTCCGGTCGGCGAACTCCAGCCCAACCCCGCCTGCGACGGGGAGGCCGGCCTCCACCAGGCCCAGCTGCACCGGCGCGAGCGACGCGTTCACACGCGTGAGGACGGCGACGTCGGCGGGCGGACCGCCAGCGCCGAGCGCGTTGTCGGACATGGCGCCGACCGCCGCGACGACCGCCGCGACGGTGGCCCGCACCGGGTCGTCCGAGGTGTCGACCGACCATCCGCCGGGATCGAACGCCGCGGCTCGGATCGTCTTGGGGACGCGTCGCCGGTTGTGTCGCAGCATGCGGTCGACGGACTCGACGATGCCGGCCGGACAGCGGTAGTTGATCTCGAGCGGATGGTCGCCGGCGCCCGCGAACAGGCTTGCGAAGTCGATCAACCAGGCGGGATCGGCGCCGTTGTAGCCGTAGATGGTCTGGTCGTCGTCTCCGACGCCGAACACGGCTCCGCCCGGCGCCGACAGCAGCCGGACGAGAAGAAGGTGCGCCGGTGTGAGGTCCTGGAACTCGTCGACGAGCATCAGCCGGCACGCACGTTGGGCCGCGGCACGGGCCTCGGGCTGGCCCACGAGGGTCTCGATGGCGCGGTAGATCTGATCGTCGAAGTCGACGGCGTTCTCGTGCTCGAGCGCGGCGCGGTACCTCGGCCACACGTCGGCGAGCCCGTCGACGTCGCCGCCATACCGCCGTTCGACGTCGAGCGGGTCGAGCAGTCCGAGCCGGATCGCGCTCAACGCCTCGATCCATGGTGCCACCGGATCGGTGTTGCGGCGCTTCGGGAAGCCGACCAGCTTCGACAACAGACTCCGGACGTCGGGTTCGTCGATGGTCCGCCACGCGCGCGGCTGGGTGAGGAACGGGGCGGAACCGTTGACGATGGCGAGTGCGATCGAGTTGAGCGTGCGGACCTGCAGGCCGGGGAGATCGCGGGTGCGTTCGCGCATCTCCTCCTGGGCGCGCTTGTTGAAGGCGACGAGGCTGACCGCGCTCGGCGGGAGCCGCCAGCCGACGAGCAGGTGGCGCGCCCGCTCGGTGAGCACGCGGGTCTTGCCGGAACCGGCCGGGGCGACGATGCGGGCCGCACCGCCGGCGTGCACGACCGCGGCGAGTTGGTCGGGAGCGAGGTCGGCGGCGGAGCGGTTGGACAGCGGTGGTAGCAGTGACCCATGTTCGACGGCAACGGCGTGGAGCACGGGGCAACCCTCGATCGGATCGGTGAAGCGGGCCGGCCCACCGTCGAGCCATGCCTCCGTACCGTCGGGGAGCAGGATGTCGGCAGCGACACCGGCCGCGGCGCCCAACGCGATCGCCCGATCGACGAGCCACCATCTCGGAGCCTCGGAATCGCGAATGTCGACTGCGTTCGACCACACGAGATGGTGCAGCTCCTCGCCGTCGAACGCGAATCGGGCACCCAACTCGTGCACCGGTCGGCGCTCGGCAACCGGCGGACCGGTGCCGTCGACCAGCTCGATCACGACACCACGCCGCTCGAAGGCGGCGGCTCGCAACCGCTCGACGGTCGGCAGGGGTTCGCGGAGGGCGTTGGCGTCGATCCGGACGCGCTCGCAGCCGCTCCACTCCGACGGCGCATCGATCCCGTCGGCCACGACGACGTGGCGTCCGAGAACGTGCGGACCGCGCCGAAGACGCTGGTGCGGGCGAGTGATCGGGTCGGCGGACACGTGGTCGCGCTCCACACGTTCGCCGCCGTCCTCGGGCTGATGGCCGGGTTGGAGGCGCGGATCCTGGCTGCGCTCCCAGCACTGTCTCACCTCGCCCGCGGTCGGGTGCGCACCACCGCAGTACACGCAGGCGATGGCCATCACGCAGGGATCACGGCGTCGACGTTACCGAAGGGGTGCGCGGCACGCTTGTGCTCGCGCGTTCACCCGGGCGAAACGCTCAGTACACATCGATCCAGCATGCTCATCGCATGGATCTCGTCATCGATCTCCCGCTCGCCGATCTGCGCATCACTGCCGCCGATCATCCGAGCCTCGACGGTGGCATCGAGCGGTTCGCCGACGAGATCAAGGCGGAACCGAGATATTTCGGCCGGCCCGATGGCACTGGGCCGAAGCCGTTTCCGTCGCTCGTCGCGCGGGTGTGCTCGCGCGAGTCCGGCTTCCGGATCGCGGCCCTGCAGCAGGGGCGCGTGGTGGGTCTCGCCCGGGTCGACGACGAAGGCGAGGTGTTCGTGGTCGTCGTCGCTGCCGCCAGGGGGCGAGGTGTCGGGCTCGCGCTCGCACGCGCGATGGTCGATCGTGCGAGGGCCGACGGCTGCACCCGGCTCATCCTGCGTTCCAGCCGCCGCAGCCGAGCGGCCGTGGCGCTCGCCGAGTCGATGGGTTTCGTCGTCGTCGACCTCGGGCGCGGCCGGATCGACCTGATCCTCGATCTGGTGCAAGCGGCCTGATCGGCGCGCGGCCCAAGCCCTTGCGCCACGCTGAGTGTTCACACCGACGTCTACAGCCCTGGTCGCAACCGACCGATAGACACAAGGTGATGCCCCCAGCGATCGCGACGCCGCGTGACTTCGACGCGCGCACGCTGCTCGACTGCGTCGAAGACGTGATCGTGGTCGTCGACGACAACTTCCAGTTCACGTACGCCAACAGCGCGGCGCTCGCGTTTCTCGGCCCCGCCATGATCTCGACCGCCGACCAGGCGGGGACCGGATCGCTCGACGTCGTGCATCCCGACGACATCCAGCACGTCGCCGAACGGTTCGCAGAGATCGTCGGTGACGACAATGGCCGCGGGACGCTACGGCTTCGCGTGCGCGAAGGCGACGGGTGGCGCCCGGTGGAGGCGGTCCTGACCAACCGCCGCGATGTCCCCGGCATCAACGGTGTCGTCGTCTGCTTCCGCAACCTCACCCAGGAGGAGCGCCTCCGGTCGAACCTGGAGATCCAGCTCCAACTCGACCAACACAACCGGGCGCTGCGCAGCGAGCTCCAGGAACGACAACGCTTCCTCTCCCGACTCGTGCGGATCCAGAGCTCGATCTCGCGGCGCGCCCCGCTCGACGATGTGCTCGTCGCGATCGTCGACGGCACGACGCAGCTCTTCGGCGAGACCGTCGTGTGCCTGCGCCTGCGCGATCCGGCCGACCCGACCCGGCTCGTGCTCGTCGCCTCACATGGGGTTCACGACAGGGAGCTCCCCCAGTTCTCCTCCGCGAGCTCCGACTTCGGCATCGGTGGTCAGGCGTACCGTGAGAACCGCAGCGTTGTGGTCGAGAACTACGCCGACACGTCGAATCCGACCCAGGCGTTGATCGACCAGGGCCTCAAAGCAGCCATGGCCGTTCCGGTCCGGTCGGACGGTGTGACGGTCGGGAGCCTCTCGATCGGGACGCTGTGGCCCCAAGCGTTCTCCGACACCGAACGCGAGATGCTCGAGATTCTCGCCGAGCACGCCGGCATCGCACTTCTCGACGCGAACTCGCGCGAGAGTGTGCGCCTTGCGCTGACGGACCAGCTCACCGGGCTGCCGAACCGACGCTTGTTCCTCGATCGGCTCACGCAGGGCATCGAACACTCCCGACGAGACGATCAACCCCTGGCCGTGCTGTTCATCGACCTCGACGGCTTCAAGGCGATCAACGACGGGCGGGGGCACGCGGCCGGCGACGGCGTGCTGAAGGAGGTCGCCAGGCGGATCGAGCGGACGATCGAACGTCGCGATTCCGCAGCGCGGCTCGGCGGAGACGAGTTCGTCGTGATGCTCGAGCAGTCCGATCTCGCTCGCGCGGCGACCATCGCCGACGGGATCGCGCGGGCGATCAAGGCGCCCTTGCGATTCGGCCGACGCAGGTTCTACGTCGGCGCGACGATCGGCGTGGCGATGATCGACGGCCAGCACGTCGACGCCGAGGAGCTGCTCCGACAGGCCGACATCGCGATGTACCGAGGCAAGCGCGACGGACGCAACAAGGTCGTCATCTTCGAACCGTCGATGGAGCAGGCCGTCGTCGCCCGCGCCGAGCTGGAGGCCGAGCTGCGACGTGGGATCCGCAGCCGGGCGATCTATGCGGTCTTCCAGCCGGTGGTCGACCTTCGGACCGGTGTAGTGACGTCGGTCGAGGCCCTGGCTCGATGGACGAGCGCCACGCAGGGTCCGATCGCGCCGACCCGCTTCGTCGAGCTCGCCGAGCAGATGAACATGGTCGCCGAGCTCGACCTGGCGATGATCGAGTCGTCGTGCCGGTTGATCCGCGACGTCGTCGACCCCATCACCCAGCGCCCGGTGAGTCTGTCCGTCAACCTCTCGCCACAGCACCTCGACCATCTCGACGTCGTCGAGGGGCTGCTCACCGTGCTCGAGGACGAAGACTTCCCCCCGACGCGGTTGATCGTCGAGGTCACCGAGACCGAGGCGATGCGCGATCCCGCCGGCGTCGGGACCCGCATCCGCGGGCTGCGCGAACACGGCATCCGCGTCGCGATCGACGACTTCGGCACCGGC
>DASUEW010000121.1:0-5694 GCA_036274875.1 Ilumatobacteraceae bacterium | reverse complement strand
ATCATCACGTGGAAGTACTTCGGGTTCCACATGATCCTCATGCTGGCGGGTCTCCAACAGATCCCACACGAGCTCAAGGAAGCCGCTTCGATCGACGGCGCCTCTGCATGGTCGACGTTCCGCTACATCACGTTCCCACTCCTGCTGCCGACGGTGCGCGTCTCGGTCTTCCTCTCGGTCATCGGTGCGCTGCAGTTGTTCGACCTGGTCTGGGTGACCACCAGGGGCGGACCGATCGGCGCCTCGTCGACCATGTCGACCTACTTGTACGACCGGTTCCGCGACAGCCGGTTCGGCTACGCGAGCGCCGTGTCGATCGTGATCTTCGGGTTCTCGCTCATCGTCGCGCTGCTCTACCAACGCTTCGCGTTGCGACGTGACCTGAGGGGGGCGGGCTTCGGTGTCTGAGTCGTCGACGACCATCCGGATGCGCTCGAGCGCCGACGGCCGGGAGATGCGCTCGTACCGTGCCCGCCGCCGCATGTCACGGATCGGCCTGTACGTCATCGCGTTCCTGACGATGGCGATCATCGTGATCCCGTTGGCGTTCTCGGTGCTCGGCGGGTTCCGGAACAGCCAGCAACTCTCGGCCGACCCGGTCGGCCTCCCCAGCCCATGGGTGTGGGAGAACTACTCCTCGCTGCTCCGGTCGGGCAGCTTCTGGCGTCAGGTCTGGAACAGCACGTTGATCGCGATCGTCACCACGATCGTCGTCCTCCCGGCGGCTTCGCTGGCGGCGTTCGTGCTGGCCCGATACGAGTTCCGAGGTCGCGAGGTGATCTACGGGCTGTTCACGCTCGGGCTGCTGTTTCCGATCGCGGTCGCGATCCTGCCGTTGTTCATCGTGCTGCGCCAGGTCGGGTTGTTGTCCAACCCGCTCGGGGTCGCCCTTCCGCAGGCCGCGTTCGGTCTGCCGATCTCGATCATCATCATGCGCCCGTTCTTCCGCGGGGTGCCACAGGCACTGCAGGACGCGGCGCGCATCGACGGGTGTGGTCCGGTCCGCTTCTACTGGCACGTGATGCTGCCGCTCTCCCGGCCCGTGCTCAGCACGATCGCTGTGATCACTCTCGTCGGGAGCTGGAACGCGTTCCTGTTGCCGTTGCTCGTGCTCATCGATCCTGACCAGCACACGCTGCCGATCGGCGTCAACAACATCTCGTCGCAATTCTCGACCGACTACAGCCGCGTGCTGGCGTACACCTCGCTGTCGATGATCCCGGCGCTGATCTTCTACGCGCTCGCCGAACGTCAGATCGTCAGCGGGTTGACCAGCGGCGCCGTGAAGGAATGATCGATCGCTCCATGACCAACAGTTGACATGACCACCACCAGCGACACTTCCCCCGTCTACCGGGACTCCACCGCGTCACCGCGAGATCGTGCCGATGACGTCCTCGCGCGGATGACGATCGACGAGAAGCTCGCGCAGCTGGGCAGCGCGTGGGTCTTCCAGATCGCCGGACGCGACGGTTTCGACCCCGACCGCGCCGACCCGCTGTTGCGACACGGAATCGGGCACATCACGCGCATGAGCGGAGCGAGCAGCCTGACGGCGCTCGACGCCGCCCAGCTCGCCAACGACGTGCAGCGGTACCTCCTCGACCACACGCGGTTGGGCGTGCCGACGATCATCCACGAGGAGATCTGCTCCGGCCTGATGGCACGTGACGCCACCGTGTTCCCGCAAGCACTCGGAGTCGCGGCGACGTTCGACCCGTGGCTCAACGAGCAGCTCGCCGTCGCGGTTCGAAACCAGATGAGGGCGATCGGCGCTCACCACGGATTGTCTCCCGTGCTCGACGTCTGCCGCGACCCGAGGTGGGGCCGACTCGAAGAGACGTACGGTGAAGACCCCTACCTCGTGTCGCGTATGGGGGTCGCCTTCGTCACGGGGCTGCAGGGGAGTTCCGACGGGTCCGACCTGACCGATGGCGTCGTCGCCACGGCCAAGCACTTCGTCGGATACGGCGCGTCGGAGGGCGGGATGAACTGGGCGCCCGCCCACCTGCCCGAGCGCGAGCTGCGCGACGTCTACCTCCGCCCGTTCGAGGCCGCGGTCCGCGAGGCCGGCCTGGCGTCGGTGATGAACGCCTACAACGAGGTCGACGGCGTGCCCTGCGGGGCGAGTCGCTGGCTGCTGACCGACGTGCTTCGCGGTGAGTGGGGGTTCGACGGCACGGTCGTCTCCGACTACTTCGCCGTCAAGCAGCTCTTCGAGTACCACCACGTCGTCGGCTCCGCCGACGAGGCGGCCGCGCTGGCGCTCGGCGCCGGCATCGACGTCGAACTCCCGAGCACCGAGTGTTATGGCGAGGCGCTCAGATCCGCGATCGACAGCGGTGCGGCGTCGATGGTCGACGTCGATCTCGCCGTCCGCAGGGTGCTCGAATCGAAGTTCCGGCTCGGTGTGTTCGACCGGCCGTTCGTCGACCTGGGCGGCGTTGCGGTCGCGACGCGCACCCCCGAGCAGATCGCGCTGTCGCGGCGGATCGCCGACGAGAGTCTCGTGCTGCTCGGCAATGACGGCATCCTGCCGCTGCGTGACGTGCAATCGGTTGCGCTGCTCGGCCCGAACGCCGGCAACGCGCGCCACATGCTCGGCGACTACGCCTACGTCACGCACGTCGAGTCTCTGCTCGACGTGCTCCGGAGTGGGAACAACGTGTTCGCGATGCCCGTCGAGCACGGGGTCGACATCGACGACCAGATGAGTCTCGATCATGTCGGAACGGTGCAAGGGGCGTTGGTCCGAGCGCTTCGGGGCGTCGACGTGCGTATCGCCGTGGGCTGCGGCGTCACCGGCGATGACCGGTCGGGGTTCGAGGCCGCGGTCGAGGCGGCCGCGGTCAGCGACGTCGCAGTGCTTGTGCTCGGCGAGCGGTCGGGGCTCACCGAGGACTGCACGACTGGGGAGAGCCGCGACGTCGCCTCGCTCCGGCTGCCCGGCGTGCAGGAGGAGTTGGTCCACGCCGTGGCCGCGACCGGCACACCGATCGTGCTCGTGCTGCTGGCAGGGCGCCCGATCGGGTCGCCAGCCGTCCACGAGGCGGCGTCGGCCGTGCTCATGGCCTGGTTGCCGGGTGAACAGGGTGGCGACGCGATCGTCGACGCCCTGCTCGGTGCGACCAACCCTGGTGGCAAGCTGCCAGTGAGCTACCCGAGGTCGTCCGGACAGATCCCGATCTTCTACGCCCACAAGGTGTCCGGCGGGCGCTCGCACTGGAAGGGTCCGTACGTCGACGAATCGAACGAGCCCCTGTACCCGTTCGGCCACGGGCTGTCGTACAGCACGTTCTGCATCGAGCCCGACGGCGTCTCGTCGACGGTTGTCGCGGTCGGCGACGTCGTCGATGTGACCACCGTCGTCACGAACACCGGCGAGCATCGTGGAGATCAGGTCGTGCAGCTCTACGGGTGCGATCCGGTCTCCACGATCACCCGGCCGATCCGCGAACTCGTCGGTTTCCGGCGCGTCACCCTGGCGCCGGGCGAGTCCGTGCTGGTGACGTTCCACGTCCCGGTCGCCGCGCTCGGGTCGACCGGTCGCACCCTCTCGTACGTCGTCGAACCTGGCGCGTTCGAGTTCTGGGTCGGCGCGTCTGCCACCGACACGGTCCTGGCGGGCACGGTCGCGATCGTGGGTGACGCACAGGTCGCCACCGTTCGCGCCAATGTCACGAACACCAGCGTGTCACCGGTCACTCGTCCGCCCTCGGTAGTTCACTGATGAACACAGCCGGAGAGGGGTCACGATGACCGAGTTCTTCGACCCCGTTTCCGAGCCGATCCGCTCCCGCATGGCTGGGGCGTCAGCGGTGATCTGACGGGCCGTCAGATTCGGCGGCTGGATCGTGGCCGGCACCGCTCAGCCCGGCGATCAAGGCGGCTCGCATGTCACCGCGCAGCCCGCCTGCCCTCCACCGGTCGCCCCACTCGCGCTCGATGTCCGTGATGTGCCGGAAGGCCGCGCGTACGAGGGCGCGACCGTGGTCGGTCAGGCTGACGAGTCGGGCGCGCTTATCGGTGGGATCGGGGATGCGCGCCACGTAGCCGCGACGTTCGAGTTCCGTCACGACCTCGCCGACCGACTGGTGGGTGAGCCCGGCTCGGGCGGCGAGCACCGTGAGCCGTGTGCCGTCGGGATCGAGGTTCTCGAAGATTGGGTGGAAGCTGGGCGGTGAGTCCGGGAAGCCCGACGCCTCGAGGCGGTCGGTGATCTCGTTCACCATCAGCTGGTTGGTGCGGCGGAGCAGGGAGATAACCGTGACCTGCCGGCTCGTCGATGCGTCGCCTCGTTGCGCCATCGGTCACACCTCCTGAGAATCCTCTTGCCAGTTACGCAGGTAGCCTGCATAATGAATGCAGGTTACCTGCATATTATTCACGATCGCAAAAGAAGGAAACCCATGGACACCACAGCCCCCACCCCGAGCCTCCGAGACGCAGCCGAGTCGGCGATCGCCGAGAACTGGTTCGGCATGCTGGCAACGACATCGGCCGAGAACCGGCCGCACGTGGCCGGCGTGCTGTACGCCCTCGTCGGGCGCGACCTGTACGTCAACACCGACGAGACGAGCCGCAAGGCCCGCAACGTCGGCGACACCGGGCGGGCGGCGATGTGTATCCCGATCAATGTTGCTCCGGATGCCCCGCCGCACACCGCCTCGTTCCAGGGCACCGCCGAGCTGCTGCCCAACGACCACCCGGAGATCGTCGCGCTCGTCGCCAGCGGCAGGCTCGCCGCGGTCACGTCGCACGGCGAGCTCGAGCGCCCGGGAACGTGCTTCGTCAGGATCACTCCATCGGGCCGGGTCGCGACGTACGGCATCGGTATCTCCGAGGACGCGATGGCTGCCGACCCGCTGAGCGCGTTCGGCGCGGTGGCGTGGTGATGGCGATGGACTCCTGGCTCCTGAACCTCACTCGGGCGTCACTCGTCGGGAGTGCGCTCATGGCCGGCTCGTTCTTCGTGTTCTCGGTGATGGTGATGCCGGCACTGCGGCGCCTGCCTCCGACGGATGGACTGCGGGCGATGCAGGAGATCAACCGGGTTGTGAACGACAAGCCGCTGTTCGGGGGCGTGTTCGTCGTTGCGGGGCTGCTCTCATTCGCAGTGGCCGCGGCGACGATCTGGACCTGGGACCAGCCGGGGGCCGGCTACCGGCTGGCCGGCGGGTTGGCGAACGGGATCGGCTCGTTCGTGTTGACGATCGCCTTCCACCTCCCGCGGAACAACAAGCTCGACAGGATCGACCCGGCCGCGGGTGATGCCGCGACGAAGTGGTCGGACTTCTACGACGCGTGGGTCCCCGGCAACCACGTCCGGGGTGCGTTCTCGGCGGCGGCGGTCATCCTGTTGATGCTGGCGCTCACGGCAGACTGAGCTGCGACCGACGTTCGAACTTGAGCACCTTGCCGGCGGGTTTCGTCTTCGATGCCATCGCTGCCGCCACCAACCACCGGCCGTGATCCGTGCTCGCCCCGACCCGGCCGACAGCGACCGCCTCGCGGCGTTCCCCGGCCGTTTCGCGTTTGCGGTCGACGCTGACGTCGACGGGCGGGTCGTCGCTGTCACGGTGGTGGTTGGCCAGTCGGGACAAGCGCGAACCAGGCCGCCCGGGGTGCCTCGGCGGCGCGGATGATTTGCTGAGCTCGGCGCAGCAGGACGCCCGTGGCGGTCGACCGGTAGAA
>DASUEW010000120.1:0-3281 GCA_036274875.1 Ilumatobacteraceae bacterium | reverse complement strand
CCTTATCCGTGGTGCCGGAATGGCGCCGGGACGCGCAACCGGGCATCGTGATCGGTCCGTGGCTTGTTTGTTCGTGGCTTGTTACCGTGCCGCCGTGTGCGACGCCTCCCGCTGATCGTCCCGTTCGGTCTGATTTCGGGCGCGATGGGCGCCGGCTACGGCGTGTTGTTCACGATGCTCGACGACTACCGCGACGAGTACGGCATCGGCGAGTCGCTACTCGGAGCGATCATCGGCATCGGCTTCTTCGCCGGGTTCTTCTCGCAGATCCTGATCGCGCCCCGCGCCGACCGCGGCCATGCTCGTCAGTTGGTGCTCCTCGGTGTCGGCCTGAACGGCGTCGGTCTGGTCATGATGGCGGTGTCGACCGCGTTCTTGCCCCTGCTCATCGGGCGCCTGGTGATGGGCATCGGGATCGGCATGGCATCTCCGGCGATCCGCCGCATCGTGATCCTCGCCGAGCCCGAGCGGCTCGGCCAGAACCTCGGTCGCCTGCTCGCCGCCGACGTCGGCGGCTTCGCGATCGGGCCGGCGGTGTCGGCTGTGCTCGTCGGGCCGTTCGGCATCCCGGCCCCGTTCCTCGTCATCGCCGTCGCCACCGCGTTCGCGTTGCCGTTCGTCGCCCGTGTACACGTGCACGAGACCATCGAGCCACCGGCGCAACGATTCGCGATCGACCTGCTCCGGATCCGACCGTTCGCCGGTGCCGTCGCCCTCGGCTCGGCGGTCTTCTTGATGATCGGCGCGTTCGATGCGCTGTGGGCCGTCGTGCTCGACGACATCGAGGCGAGCGACTGGATGTCGAACCTCGGCATCACGCTGTTCGCGCTGCCGCTGATCGTGTTCGGGGCGGCCGGTGGCCGGCTCGCCCAACGGGTCGGACCGTTCCGTGTCGGCACGTTCGGGTTGCTCGTCGGAGCGACGTGCATGTTCCTCTACGGGTTGATGCCGAGCGCAGGCGCGATGTTCGTGGTGGCCATGTTCCACGCCGTCAACGACGGGTTCACGGTGTCGAGCACCGGTGTGGCGGTCGGTGTGACCGCGCCGGCCGAGCGCCAAGCGGGCGCCCAAGGAGTGCTCGGCGGGGCGCAGACGCTGACCGCCGGGCTGACCGCTCTCGCGACCGGGATCCTGTACGAGCACTTCGGACGCGCCGTCGCCTACGGCGTGAGCGCGGCGGCGATGGTGACGCTGGTCGCGATCGGCGTGGTGCTGGCGGGTCCGGCATGGCGGAGGCGGGGAGTCGTCGCCGAGCCGGCGCCGGTCGCGTGTTCGACAGAAGGGCACGTGCAGCCCGTCGCATCCGGTTGAACGCCTACCTGGCCGCGGCAGCCGGCGAGGTCGCCGATGCGGGTCGCCTCCCCGTACGCTTCCACGAATCGGCGGCCGCGGCGGAGGTCGGAAGGGCACTGGGCCGCACCTGGAAGGGATCGAATGCGCAGTGCAATTCGGCGGGGGTCGGTGGCATCGACGTTGCTCGTGGTATCGGTGGCCGCCGTCATCGCCCACCCGGCGGGGGTGCCGGTCGTCGACGCTGCCGGCGCGTTCGAGCCGCTCCCGGCGCCACAGCGCCTGCTCGACACCCGCCTGGGTTCGGTGACCGCCGACGGGCAGTTCGCGGGCATCGACGTGCGTCCCGCCGGGACCACCTTGGAACTCCCGGTCGCCGGCCGTGCCGGGGTGCCGTCGACGGCCGTGTCGGTCGTGCTGAACGTCACCGTCGACGCCGCCCGCGAGGACGGGTTCGTCACCGTGCACCCCTGCGACACGCCGCGGCCCAACGCATCGAACCTGAACTACCGCAGCGGGCAGACGATCCCGAACACGGTGGTGACGAGGCTCGCGCCGGGTGGCACGGTCTGCCTGTACACGTACGGCGCGACACACCTGATCGTCGACGTCGCGGGCGTCCTGGCGCCGGACGCGTTCAGCCCACTGCCGGCGCCGCAACGGTTGCTGGACACTCGGCCGGGCTCCGTGACCGCTGACGGGCAGTTCGCCGGCGGCGGCGTGCGTCCCGCCGGCAGCGTCCTGGAACTGGACGTCGCCGGACGCGCCGGGGTGCCGTCGACGGCGTCGTCGGTCGTGTTGAACGTCACGGTCGACGCCGCGCTCGAGGACGGCTTCGCCACCGTGTATCCGTGCGATGCGCCCCAGCCCAACGCGTCGAACCTCAACTATGCCGCCGGCGTCACGATCCCGAACGCGGTGGTCACGCGGATCGGCGCAGCAGGCACGGTTTGCCTGTTCACGTTCGGCGCGACCCATCTGATCGTCGACGTCGCAGGTGTGTTCTCGGCGGGTGCGTTCAACCCGCTCGCCGCACCGCAGCGTGTGTTCGACTCGCGGCCGCTCGCGGCCACCGCTGACGGACTGTTCTCGGGCGGCGGCGTCCAACCCCGCAACACGACGGTTCAGCTCGACGTCGCCGGACGCGTTGGTGTTCCGGCCGACGCCTCGGCCGTCGTTCTCAACGTGACCGCCGTCAACGCGCTCGAAGGTGGTTTCGTCACGGTCCACCCGCGAGGAACGTCGTTGCCGAACGCGTCGAACCTCAACTTCGTGGCCGGTCAGAACATCCCGAACGCGGTCATCACGCGAGTCGGACCGGGCGGCGCCGTGTGCTTCTTCACGTCCGGAGCGACGCATCTGATCGTCGACGTCGCGGGATGGCTGACCGGCCCGCCACCCGCCACGTCCGGACCGAACTGTCCTTCGAGCGCGCCGGCGAACTCCGCCGAGGAGACCGGCGCGCTCCTCGTGAGGCCGGCCCTGCACCCGGCCATCGGTGAGGACCGGGTCGGGGTCTGGGTCTGTGATGTCCCCCTCGACACGACGAACGCCTGGTACGCGCAGTTCGAACACGTCGATGTCGATCCCACGCAGGTGGCCGCGTGGGCACAGACGACGGTTGCGCCGTATTTCACCGAGGCGTCGCGTGGGCGTTACGCAGTCACGTTCACCGCGCTGGGCCGCATCGCGCTGTCGAGCACTGACGGACCTGGCGAATGTAGGGACACGGCGCACGCGCAGACGCCGGCGCCGTACACCAACGTGCTCGTCACGGACACGACTTCGTACAACGGCGGCCAGGCCGGGCCGGGCCGGATCTCGTCGAACCCTGCTTTCGATCAGGCCGTGCTGGTCGCCGGCGCTCCCAACCAGACCCGGCGCGGCGCGTGGGTCGGAGGCGATTCGACCGGTGGTGACTTGAGTCCGTTGGTCGTCGCCCACGAGATCGGTCACACGCTGCACTGGCCGCACTCGTACAACACCACGGC
>DASUEW010000119.1:0-2661 GCA_036274875.1 Ilumatobacteraceae bacterium | reverse complement strand
GCACTCGCGTGTCGTCCCGGCACCATCAAGTCCCTCGCGTCACGGGCATTGGCTGCACTCTCCAAGGAGATCGAGAAATGACCGACATCGAAGACCAGATCCGCGTCGTCCTGCGCGCCCAGGCGGACGCCATGCACGTGCCCGACGCGCGGCCGGGAGAACAGGTAGCTCGCGTCTTCGGGATGCCACCGGATCGCCGTCGGGCTCGATTGTGGATGGCTGCGGCGGCAGCCGTCCTGGTGATCGTGGCGGGCATCGCGATCGCCCAGCGGCGTGCCGAGGCCCCCGAGGCGGCGACCACGCCCGCCCAGTCCACCGCCGCCGCGGCGGCGACGTCGCTCCGCTTCGAGACTCCGACCGTGCGACTGGATGCATCGTCGGTGGAGGTCGTGGTCGGCGACCAGACGTTCGCGCCGACGACCGATGTGCGGGTGGACGGCGACCCGGGCACGCCGAACGAGTACACGACACTGGAGCTGACGTGGCACGAGGGTGTGATCGAGCAACGAATCAACATGTACTTCAAATCCGACGGCATCGACTGGTGGGTCGACGAGATCCGGACGTACAACGGTCAGTCAGACGGGGATTGGTTCGAGCCGACAGCGCATGGGCAGTACTTCAAGAGCGCGCTCGGTGCCGCCTACCGCGGCGACCTCGATCTCCCCAACCTCCACATCCGCGACATGACGCTCGAGGCGTTCCGCCGTCCCACCGCCAGTGACGACGAAGGCAACGTCGTCGGCACGGTAGAGGTGGCCTCCTCCGCCTCCAACTATGCGTCTCGCAACTCCAGCACCTCGGCCTCGAGCACAGCCAAGTCGCATGGACATCCACCGGAGCGCACGACAACGACCTTACGAAGCTCATCGTGAACACGGCGTGAACGACGACCGAACAACTGCGGGCGCGCAGGTAAGCGATCGGCGATGCCTACACGCCGGGCGATCTCACCCGGTGCGCGCTTCGGCGACCCCGATCTGGCTCAGGAGCGCTTGGACTCGGACGCGGATCTCATCGCGCACCCGTCGCACCGCGTCGAGGTCGAGATCCGCCGGATCATCGAGCTCCCAGTCCTCGTAGCGCTTGCCCGGATACAGCGGGCACGCGTCGCCGCAGCCCATCGTGACCACGACGTCGGCCGCCTTGACGATCTCGTCGGTCCACGGCTTGGGGAACTCGCCGGTGATGTCGATGCCGACTTCGGCCATCGCCTCGATCGCCGCCGGATTGATCTGGGTTCCAGGTTCTGTCCCGCCGGACCAGGCAACCGCTCGCTCACCGGCGAGGTGGTTGAACCAGCCGAGCGCCATTTGCGAACGGCCTGCGTTGTGGACGCACAGGAACAGCACGATGGGGGCGCCGCCGTCGCCCTTGCCTTCCACCTTGACGAGCGCCCGCAGACGTTGGCGGGCGAAGCGCTCGGCCATCAGCGGTAAGAAGTTCGTGAACCGGGCGCGATCGGCGAACTGGTCGTAGCTCTCTTGGAGGAACAGCTCGATCGTTTCGGTCGCGAACACCCCTTCGAAGTCCGCATGAAGCGTCTTCGCGGCGCTCCGCATGGCGAGCTGCTGGTCGATGGTCGGGCTGTTGAGGTCGGGCATGGCTGCTCCTCGGGTCGGATGGTTTCAGGTGGGTTCGGCTCCCGCCGCCGTCGGTGGCCGCGAGGGCGGGTGGGTACAGGAACCGGATCGACATGGAGGCGATCGAGCCGGTGCCGGTCTCGGGGTCGTGGGCGGGACGCTCATGGAGTCGCCTCGACGAGCGACACGATTCGCTCGCTCAGGTCGGCCACCGTCACGTCGAACGCCGCTCTCGACGGCGCAGCAACCGGATCGGCCACCGACCAGTGCAGCCAGGACGGGCCCGGATCGAGCTCCTCGTGCGCTCGGTCGCACACCGTCACCACCAGCCGGTCGCCGATCATCGTCTCGTCGAGCAGGCGCGTTCGACTCCCGCTCAGATCCAACCCGGCACGGCGCGCCGCGGCTACCGCACCGGGGTGCACTCGCGCTGCCGGGTGGGTGCCCGCGCTGGCCGCCGGCTGCGCGGTGAGGCGCCCCCACAAGGCCGATGCCAGTTGCGATCGGGCCGAGTTGTGCGTGCAGACGAACAGCACCGGCTGCGGCGCGATGCGCCGGCCGGTTGCCATCGCGGCCAGCGCACCACGACGAAGGTGCACGTACCGACGACGGCGATCGCCGCTCGAGCGGCTCCGCGTAATCAGCCCGACGGCCTCCAACACGTCGAGGTGATGGGCCAGCAGGTTGGAGCCGACACCGGTGAGCCGACCCAGCTCGAACAGCGAACGGTCCGAGCCGACGAGCTCGTCGACGATGGCCAGCCGGATCGGGTCACCAAGCGCCGCATACCGAGCAGCGCGTGACTCACGACCTCGGCCAGGTTTCACGGCATGGCACTATACCTCAGCAAGTAATGAGTCAACTATTTTTGAGCGATAATCGGGAAACGCTGTGCAAAGCACCGCCGATGACTTACGCGTCCTCGTCGCGGACGCCTGCCGGGACGATGAACCCGCGGAGGAGTTCGATGCGGTCGATGCCACGATCCACCAGGGTCGCCGCGGCGACGATCGCCGCGATCGCCGGAACCAGGGTGAGATCGCCCAGCATCTCGGGGATCAGGAATACGGCGACGAGC
>DASUEW010000118.1:0-3263 GCA_036274875.1 Ilumatobacteraceae bacterium | reverse complement strand
GCTGAAGCCGGGCTCGGAGCTCGACGAGGACGGGCTGCGCCAGTTCCTCGCCGAGCGGATCGCCAAGCACAAGATCCCCGCCCGGATCTGGTTCCGCGCCGAGCAACTCCCGCGCAACGCCAGCGGCAAGTTCCTGAAGCGCGAGCTCCGCGCCCAGCTCGTCGGCGACTGAAACCCCCGGTTCTGTCTGCTTGATTGGGCGCGTGGCTGCGTTTGAAGCAGACAGGTCGGGTCAGGCGAGGTCGGCGAGGACGGCCATCGCTGCGTTGCGGCCGTTGAGGCCGATCACGCTGCCGGCCGGATGCGTCGCTGCCCCGCACAGGTAGACGCCAGCGCCGGGTGAGCGCGGCGCCAGCCGGCGCCACCACATCTGATCGGGCGTGCACTCGCCCTGGAAGATGTGGCCATCGGTGAGCCCGACGCGCTCCTCGATGTCGGGCGGGCCGAGCACCTCGACGTGCTCGACGATCTCCTCGATGTCGCAGTAGCGCCCGATCAGACCGATGATCCGCCGGCCGATCTCGTCTCGTCGCGTGTGCCAGGTGCCGTCGTCGAGGTGGTACGGCGCGTACTGCACGAACGCCGACATCGTGTGCTTGCCGGGTGGTGCGACCGTCGGGTCGTACGCGGTCTGGAAGTAGAGCTCGGCGAAGCCGGGCGATGGGATTCCGTGCTGGCAGTCGTGGAACGCGGCCTGGGCGTCGTCCATCGGCACCGTGATCGACACCGGCGCCCGGTTCGGCCAGTCGGCGTCGGGGAGCGCGGTCCAGCGCGGCAGCCGCGACAGCCCGCAGTTGAGCTTGACGACCGGGCTGGTCGTGCGCCATCCGTCGATCCGTGACCGGAACGCCGGTTCGGCCGCGGTGCCGAGCAGGCCGAGGGTGACCTTCGGGTCGGCGTTCGACACGATCACCCGGCTGCGGATGACCTCGCCGCCTTCGAGCACGACGCCGTCGCCGGGGAGGATCTCGGCGACACCCGCGCCGGCCGCGAGCACCGCACCCGCCTCCGCCGCCGCTTCACCGATCGCGAACGAGATCCGGCCCATGCCACCCTCGACGTATCCCCACGCCATCGGCGTGTCCTCGAGAGTGCCCTGGAAGTGCATCAACTTGATCGACGCCGTGCCCGGGCTCCTCGGCCCGGCCCAGGCGCCGATCACACCCTGGCCGTAGAGCGCCTGCTTCAGGCGCGGGTCGGAGATGTACCGGTCGATCACGTCGGCGATCGACGTCTCGAACAGGGCCTCGATCAGCTCGGGGTCGTGACCGAGCAGGTCCTCGAGCTCGGCGCGGTCGGGCGAGTCGCCGACCCACGTGTCGCGGATCCCCTCCCGTAACGCCTTGCGCATCCGGTCGAAGAAGTCCTCGTAGGCGAATTGACCGTCGATGTCAGCGTCGGCAAACCCGTTGACACGCATGTCGGCAACGGTGCGGCCCGGGTCGAGGAACTGGGCGTACGAGGTGCCGTCGTCGAACGGGCACCAGATGAGCGGTTCGGCGACGTACACCCTGTAACCGTGGCGGCGCAGCTCGAGCTCGTCGATCACCCGCCTGTCGAGCAGGCCGACCACATAGGCGCACGGGCTGACCTTGAAGCCGGTGTCGGTGAACGGCTCCTCGAGCGTGCACGCGCCTCCGAGCCGCTCGCGCTTCTCGAGCACGAGCACCGACTTGCCGGCCTTGGCGAGGTACGCCGCACACGCGAGGCCGTTGTGTCCACCGCCGACGACGATGACGTCCCACACGCGTCGCGCGAGCTCGGAGACCGGCGCCGGCAAGCCGACGCGTCCCATCCGATCGTGGATCGAACCGCCGGTCGAACCGTTGATCGACTCGTCCGCCGAACGCGTCATCGTCAGCCGCGCAGGTCGCGGGCGAAGCGCTCGACGTTGCGCGCCGCGACGTCGACGTCGGCCGCGGTGTGCTGCACCGACAGCGTCCACTGCTCGGCCTTGCCCCACGGCGGCAGGAACACGCCGCCGTTGTGCTGGTACAGCCAGTGCGCGTGGCCGTAGCGCGAGTCGTAGGCGCAGAAGTCGCGGTAGTTGCGTATCCGTGTCGGCGAGAAGACGACGGCACCCTTGGCACCGAACGCGCTCACGTACCCGGGGATGCGGTAGGTGCCGAGCGTGTGGTGGACGCGTTCGACGAGCTCGTCGCGGAGCTCGTCGAAGTGGTGGTAGGCGGCCGGCGTCAGGATGTCGAGCAGCACGGTCTTCATCGCCGCCACGGTGAGCGGGTTGCCGTTGAACGTTCCGACCTGGTCGTAGGTCCCGTCGACGACGACCTGCATGACCTCGGCCGTGCCGCCGATGGCGCCGCACGGAATGCCGCCACCGAGAGCCTTGGCGAGGCACACGACGTCGGGCACCACGCCGAAGCGCTCGACCGCGCCGCCGGGGGCGATCGCCAGCCCGGTCTTCACCTCGTCGAACGTGAGCAGTGCGCCGTGCGCGCGGAGCAGGTCGGCGAGCGCCTGCAGGTAGCCGGGCGGCGGCGGGACGATCCCGATGTTCATCATCACCGGCTCGATGATCATCCCGGCGATCTCGCCGGGGTGGGCGAGCAGGATCCGGCGTACCGCGTCGAGGCGGCCGAACGGCACGACATGGGTCGCGGCGGCGAGTGACGTCGACACCGCGATGTGCTCGGGCACCGGGCGCGGCCGGTCGGGCGGCCCGGCGTCGGCGGCCTCGGGATAGACCGAGACCTGCACGGCGTCGTGGTGGCCGTGGTAGCTGCCTTCGACCTTGATGATGCGCTGGCGTCCGGTGACGGCGCGCATCAGGTGCAGGGCGGCCATCGTGGCCTCCGTGCCGGAGTTGGCGAAACGCCACAGCGGCAGCTGGAACCGGCGGGCGAGCTCGACTGAGACGGGGATGAGGTCGGGTACTGGCTGGGCGAAATGGGTGCCGAGCCCGACCCGACGGGTGACGGCCTCGACCATCGCCGGGTGCGCGTGACCGACCAGCATCGTGCCGAAACCGGCGTGCAGGTCGACGTACTCGTTGCCGTCGACGTCCCATACGTGGGAGCCCTTGCCGTGACTGATCCACACGGGGCACGGGGGTGCGTCCTGCCACGATGACGCGACGCCACCGGCGAGCGACGCGCATGCGGTGGTGTGCAGTGCGTGCGATTGCGTGGTGCGAGCGAGGAGGCTTGCCTCCTCTCGTGCGATCAGGACGTCGAGCGCGTCGGGGCCGGGATCGGTGAGCGGAGTGGCGAGCGCCATTTGGTGATCGACTTCCTGTGTCAGCG
>DASUEW010000117.1:0-5313 GCA_036274875.1 Ilumatobacteraceae bacterium | reverse complement strand
TGCCGACGGTCGCTGATCGCTCAGTGCCGACGGCCGCTGATCGCTGACGCGCTCGGTCAGCGCGCGAGCGCTTGTACCGCGGCGAGTTGATCGTCGCTGAGCGACTCGAACACCGCGTACGACGCCACGTTCTCGCGCAGTTGCTCTGGTGTCGTGGCCCCGAAGAGCGCGCTTGTGAGGCACGGATGGCCGAGCGCGTAGCAGAACGCCAGCTGCGACGTCGTCACGCCCCACTCACGCGCCAGATCGGCGAGCGCGACGGCGACCTGCTTGCCGGCGCCGTAGGGCGGAGCGTCGTCGGCACTCGCGCGACCATTCGCGCCGCCGAGGTATTTGCCGGTCAACGTGCCACCGGCGAGCACGTACGACGCGACGAGCCCGACGCCCCGGTTCGTCATCAGCGCGACCATCGCCGGGTCGTCGGGAGCTTCGTGCTGCACGAGGCTGCACGCCAACTGGTTCGCCACTGGCGGCGGCGCGCCGAGCTCGGCGGCGACGTCGAGTGCCTCGCCGAGCTGCGCCGCTGACCACATCGCCACGGCCCAATGACGAGCCAGGCCCGACCCGATGAGCCCGGATGCCGACTCCACGACCTCGCGCACCGTGATCGTGGCGGGTGGCGGCGTCGCGTAGATCAGGTCGATGTGGTCGAGTCCCATCCGTTCGAGAGAGCTCCCGAGCTCGTCGGCCGCGGACTGTTCCGGCCAGAACTCCCACCACAGCTTGTTGGCCACGACGACCTCGTCGCGCACCCAGCCACTTGCCCGGAACAGCTCGCCGAAGACCACTTCGGAGTAGCCGGTCGGGATCGGCGCGGTGCCCGTCTCGTCGTCGTACCGCGCGTCGTCGAGGAAGTTGATGCCCTCCTCGCGGGCCACTCGCATCACCGCCTCGCCACGTTCGCGCGAGATTCGCTCGAACGTCCGCCACGAGCCGAGCGACATGATCGAGACCGGGATCCCCGACGATCCGAGCGGCCGGAACGGGAGCGATGCCATTCGGATCCACGATACGTCGAGCACTACCGTCGGCGCCGATGGAGCTCGGCGTCGTCCTCACTGCGACCGACATCGGCTTCGACTGGCCGGCGCTGCGCGAGTTCGTCCAGGCGATCGAGGAGGCCGGGTTCTCGTACGTCACCACCAACGACCACGTCGTGGGCGGCCACCCCGACCGGGCGGGCGCCGAGCGCGTCCACACCTACGACGTGCCGATCCACGAGCCGCTCACGTTGTTGTCGTTCATCGCCGCCACCACAACACGGCTCGGCTTGGTGACGGCGGTGCTGCTACTCCCGCAGCGCCAGACCGTGCTCGTCGCCAAGCAGGCGGCCGCACTCGACATCCTCAGTGGCGGGAGACTGCGCCTGGGTGTCGGCGTCGGACGCAACTGGATGGAGTACGAGGCGCTCAACGAGCAGTTCACGAACCGCGGCAGGCGGATCGAGGAACAAGTCGAGGTTCTACGCCGGTTGTGGACCGACGAGCTGGTCACGTTCGACGGCACGTGGCACCACCTCGACCGGGTGGGCATCAACCCGCTCCCGCAGCAACGCCCGATCCCGATCTGGATGGGGTCGTTCTTCGGCAACCTCGTCGAGTCGGTGCTCGAGCGTGTCGGCCGGCTCGCCGACGGGTGGATGCCGCAGTTCCCCCCGGACGACGACCTCGCCGCCGTGCTCGACCGGCTGCGTGGCTATGCGGTCGCCACTGGCCGGGATCCGGACACACTCGGGATCGAGTGCGTCATGCGCATCCGGGCCGACGACGATCCGCAACGCTGGTACGACGACGCGAGCGCCTACCGCGCCCTCGGCGCCACGCACCTCAAGGTGGCGACGAGCGGCCGGTTCGGATCGCTCGACGACCTCCGCGACTGTGTGGTCCGATGGCACGAGGTGGCCCGCACCGTGTGATCACGGCACAGTGACGGCACGCGTTGGACGGCGCGTGTGGGCGAGCGCGTATGGTGATTGCCATGCGCGCCGCGAGATTGCACGAGATCGGCGGAACCCTGCAGATCGACGAGATCGACGATCCGGTGGCCGCGGACGATGAGGTCGTCGTCGACATCGCCTACGCGTCAGTCAACCCGCTCGACATCTGGGTCACCCGGGGTGCACCTGGTGTCGCTGCCGCCAACCTGCCGTGGATCCCCGGGACCGAGGCTGGTGGCCACCTCGACGGCCGCGCCGTGCTGGTGCGCGGCGCCGGGCTCGGCGTGATGCGCCACGGTCTCTACCGCGAGCGCGCGGCAGTCCCGCGCGCGGCGGTCCACGACCTCCCCGACGGGATCGATCTTGCGCAGGCGGCCGGGATGCCAGTCGTCGGTGTCACCGCTTGGCACGCGGTGCACACGTGCGCGCAGGTCACCGCTGACGACCGGGTGCTCGTGCTCGGGGCCAGTGGCGGCGTCGGATCGGTGGCGGTCCAGCTCGCAGCAGCGGCGGGCGCGACCGTGTGGGGCCAGACCGGCAACGCGGCCAACGTGTCGGCGATCGCCGAGGACGGTGCGGCGGAGGTGCTGGTGACCGATGCGGCCGGTCTCACCGAGGCGGCGTCGGCCTATGCGCCGACCGTCGTCTTCGACCCGCTGGGCGGCGACTTTCCCGACCACGCGATCGCGGCGATGGCCGATCGCGGCCGTCTCGTCGTGTACGGCACATCGGTCGACCCGTCGGTGACGATCAACTGGCGCCAGATGTACCGCAAGGCGATCAACATCCTCGGCTACTCCGGGCTCATCGGCACACCGGAGAGCGAAGCACGCGTGCTCGAGGAGCTCTTCGCGGCGATGGCAGCGGGCCGGATGCGGGTGCGTCTCGCCGACGTGCTCCCGCTCTCGCAGGCCGCCGAGGCGCACGCGATGCTCCTCGAACGCCGCGCCGGCGGCAAGCTCGTGCTCGACTGCAGCGCCTGAGCGACGCTGTCCGCAGCTCTTGCCAGTGGGTCACCGCGTTCGATGCCGGTGCGCCCACAGCGCGAATCCGAGCGCGATCGTGCAGTAGACCGCGAAGCCGAGTGCCATCGGTGTGACGGTTGTATCGATCTGCGAGTCGATGACGGCCGACAACCCGGCGCCGGCGGCCGTCGACATCATCCCCACGACCGCGGATGCCGTGCCGGCCATGTGACCCATCGGCTCCATCGCCAGCGAGGTGAGCGTCGGCCCGACCAGCGACGTGCTGCAGATCATCGCCACGATGAGCACGAACCACACCCAGACACTGGGACGTCCGCCGGTGGCGAGGCAGACCACGAGTTGACCGATCGACAGTGCCACCGTCGCGACGAGTGAGGCGATGCCGACCCGGGTGGCGCCGGCGCGGTCCATCATCCGCGAGCCGGTGAACAACACGAGCCCCATCGCCGTGGCGGCGACCGCGAAGAAGGCGGCGAACTGGTCACCGCGGCCGTAGATCTCGTCGAGGATCGGCTGCGAGCTCCCGAGGAAGCTGTAGAAGGCGCCGAACGTGAAACACAACGCGAGCGTGTTGCCGAGTGTCATCGGCGAACTGCACACGGCGCGGAACGCGGCGAACGTCGGTCCGAACGCGAGTGGTCGTCGCCGGTCGACGGGGAGTGTCTCGCCGAAGCGGAACGACCACACGATCGCGCCGATCGCCATCAGTCCCGGCGCGGCCATCGTGAGCCGCCAGCCACCGAGCCGGACGAGGCCCTCGCCGATGGTCGGCGCGATCACGGGGGCGATGAGGAACACCGCCATCACGACCGACATCACCCGCGCCATCCGGTTCCCCTCGTAGAGGTCGCGGGCGATCGCCACCCGCAGGACGCCTGATCCGGCGGCCCCGAGGCCCCACACGAACCGGAAGAGCAGCAACGCCGTCATCGAAGGGGCGAAGGTCGCGCCCGCGGCGCCGAGCACGTACACCACCATCCCGGCCCGCAGGACCGGACCGCGACCGAATCGATCGGAGAACGGCCCGTAGAACAGGTGGCCGAGCGCGGCGCCGACGAAGAACGAGGTGATGATGAGCGAGACGCGGTTGTCGGCGCTGACGAGGTCGAAGTGGTCGCGGATCTCGTCGAACGCCGGGAGCGCGGTGTCGATGCTGACCGCCATGAGGGCGGACAGGAACGCGAGGTAGACGACGACGTGGCGATCGGACCTCCGTCGACCGTCGGGTGTCTCGGCTCGCGACTCCACCGTGCTGGCGGTCACGACCGACGTGATCGCGATCCGTCGACCTCGACCGAACGGGGGGTTCGGCGTTGCATCCGGCCATCGTGGCGGTTCGCGTCGGCCGCGACAACCACATCGTTCGGCACGGCGCTTCCGCAGGTGATCGACAAGTCGCGTTGGCCGCGACCCGCCGCGTCTGATCTGATCACGACATGGCTCGTTCTCTCCTGCCCGCACTCGACGGTGCACACCACGACGTTGCCGACGCCGTGCGCGTCGGCGACGAAGCCACGTCGTGGTCGGGCCTCGCGACGCGCGCGAGTGCGGTCGCGGCACGACTGACCGGGGTCGAGACGGTCGCGGTGCAGGCCTCCCCGACCCTCGACACGGTCGTCGCGATCGTTGCGGGCCTGCGGTCGGGCGTGGTCGTCGTGCCGGTCGCCGCCGACGCCGGGCCGATGGAGCGCGAGCACATCCTGCGCGACTCGGGGGCGGCCGCCGTGTTGGGAGAACCGGATTGGCCTGACGTCGACTTGCCGCGGATCGAGCTCGCCGCCGGGTCAGGCGCCAAGGGATCGGCCGTCGGGGGATCCGGGGGCAGTTCGGGGACCGGCCTTCCGGACACCGCCCCGGCGCTCGTGATGTACACGTCGGGGACGACCGGCCTGCCGAAGGGCGCCGTGCTCAGCCGTGGTGCGATCGCCGCCGACCTCGACGGGCTGGCCGCGGTGTGGGAGTGGACGCCGGACGACACGCTCGTGCACGGCCTCCCGCTGTTCCACGTGCACGGTTTGATCCTCGGCGTGCTCGGCGCGCTGCGCGTCGGATCGCGCTTGATCCACACGGGTCGGCCGACGCCGGGCGCCTACGCGGCGGCGGGCGGGTCGCTCTACTTCGGGGTCCCGACCGTGTGGTCGCGGGTGTGCGCCGACTCGTCGGCCGCACGCGCGCTGAGTGGCGCACGGCTGCTGGTGTCGGGCAGCGCGCCGCTGCCTGTCCCTGTCTTCGAGCAGATGCGCGCGTTGACCGGCCAGTCGCCTGTCGAGCGGTACGGGATGACCGAGACGCTCATCACGTTGTCGACTCGAGCGTCGGGCGAGCGCCGGGCCGGGCACGTCGGGCTGCCGATCGGAGCCGTCGAGACCCGGCTCGTCGGCGACGACGGCG
>DASUEW010000116.1:0-2815 GCA_036274875.1 Ilumatobacteraceae bacterium | reverse complement strand
CGCGGCGCGACGCTGTTTTCGGGCTACCTCGGCCAACCGGAGGTCACGGCCGCGTCGTTCGACGACGGCTGGTTCGTCACCGGCGACGCGGTCACGATCGGGCCCGACGGGTTCCATCGCATCGTCGGGCGCAAGTCGATCGACATCATCAAATCGGGCGGCTTCAAGATCGGCGCCGGTGAGGTCGAAGCGGCACTGCTCGCCCATCCCGGTGTGTCGGAGGCGGCCGTGATCGGCGTCGCCGACGACGACCTCGGGCAGCGGATCGTGGGCTTCGTCGTCGGCGAGGGCCTCGACGGCGCGACGCTCGTCGACTTCGTCGGCGGGCTGCTCTCGCACCACAAACGGCCGCGCGAGGTGCACGTCGTCGATCACCTACCGCGCAACGCGATGGGCAAGGTGCAGAAGAAGCAGCTGGCGCCGTGAGCGGCTCGCGCGTCAGTCGGTGTCAGGGGCGACGCAACGGGTGACGAGCCGGCCGATGCCTTCGATCTCGCTCACCAGCTCGTCACCCGGCTGCAAGAAGATCGGCGGATCACGCGTGTAGCCCACGCCTGCCGGCGTGCCGGTGAAGATCAGGTCGCCCGGGTACATCGGCAGGATGTTCGAGATGTACTCGATGATGAACGGCACGTCGAAGATCATCGACGAGGTTCGGGCATCTTGCAGCGTCATGTCACCGAGCCGGTCGGAGATCGCGAGGTCGGCCGGGTCGTCGAACTCGTCGAGCGTCACGAGCCAGGGCCCGGTCGGGCCGAAACCGGCGTACGACTTCGCCAGTCCCCACTGCGGGGCCGGGCCCTTGCGCTGGAGTGTGCGGTCGGACAGGTCCTGGCCGATCGTGAAGCCCGCCACGTGTGACCACGCTGACGCGGCCGCCACCTTCCACGTCGGGCGGGCGATGACGGCGACGAGCTCGACCTCGTAGTCCGTCGTGTCGACCGGGATCACGACGTCGTGGCGTTGCCCCACGATGCACGCCGGCCACTTCGGGAACACGGTCGGCTCGTCCGGCGCGCTGAACGACCCCTCTGCGGCATGGGCCCGGTAGTTGAGGCCGATCGCGAAGACCTGCCGCGGGCGCGGTACCGGGGCGTCGAGCTTGGCCGGGTCGAAGTCGCCACCACCGCTGGCCCCGACCGCGATGCCCCACGCCACGAGCTCGTCCCAACGATCGAACACGGCCTGCGGATCTGCACCGAACGTTCCGGTACTCGCCCGCTCGACGTCGAGGGCATCGCCGTCGAGGAACGTGGTGAGCCGGCCGTCGATGTTCGCGAGTCGCATAGTGGCGACCCTATTACCCGAACTGTCTGCGCGATCGGAAGCGACACTTCCAATGGCGCAGACAGTTCGGGATTTCAGTTGTCGAGCTCGATCTCGCTCGTCATCCACGTCGCGGCGAGCGACGCCACGGCGACAAGGGCGACGGTCGCGAGCATCCAGACTGCGGCGGGCAGGTCGGGGGCCGAGTCGTCGAGCACATCGATGCGCGTGCCGGCATCGACGCGGAGCACGAGCTCGGCGAACGCGGCCGGCACCAGCCCCACGACCGCGAACAGCGCTCCCAGGACCCAGCCGAGCCGGTAGAAGCCGGCGATGCAGAGCCATCCGGCGACGAAGTGCGCGCAGAGGACGAGCACACTGTCGGCACCGATGCCGAGGATCGTGGTGAAGCCAGGTGCTACCTCGCCGCTGCGCAACTCGCGGGACCAGTCGTTGGCCTCATAGATGAGGCCCTCGGCGGCGAGCCCGGCCGTGATGAAGAGCCCACCGATCACGCCGAGCGACACCATCGCGACGATCGACGACTTCGAGAGCTGCGAGCGGGTGACGCCGTTGGTGATCATCATCTTGGCGAACGTCGGCACGGTCGTGATGCCCGCCGCGAAGACGAGCCACTGCTGCCAACCGGCGACTGCATCCTGCCAGATGCTGTTGCCGTCGAGCTCGGCGAAGATGCTGATCGGGACCATGGCCACGCCGTACAGCAGCGCCACGGCCAGCCACACCCATCCCAGCCATCCGAGGTGCCCGAGTGTGGTGATCGCCGCGGTCGTCGAGAGCGCGGGCGGCCCGACCGGCCGGCGTACCGGTTCGTGGGTCTCGCGCGCCACGTCGGTCATCATCTCGTTGCTCATGAAGTCGCCTCCTCGCTCGTGAGGTGGACGAACAGGTCCTGGAGCGGGATCGGGCCGACGTCGATCCCGGCATCGGTCGCTCGGCGGACGCGGTCGGGGTCGAAGGGTTGGAACACGACCACCGACTTGGTGCGGCCGAGCCGGCGCTCGGACAACGTCCGGAGTCCGGCTGTCAATCATGTCGACCGCGTCCGCCGGGCCCGTCAGCTCGACACCCGCTGCTCGCAGGTGGTCGACGCTGCTCTGCATCAGGAGCCGCCCGTGGTCGATGATCACGACGTCTTCCAGGATGAATGCGACCTCGTCGATGTGGTGGGTCGACAGCAGGATCGTGCGCGGATGCTCGGCGTAGTCGGCCAGCAGTTCCTCGTAGAACGCGTAGCGCGACGGCGCGTCCATGCCGAGATGTGGCTCGTCGAGCATCGTCAGCGGCGCTCGAGACGCGAGCCCCACTGTCACGGCGAGCGCGGCTCGCTGGCCGCGCGACAGCTTGCCCACCTTCATCCGCCGGGGAAGTGTGAACCGGTCGACCAGGCGTTCGGCGAAGTGCTGATCCCACCTCGCGCGCAACGCGTCCCCGAGCTCGAGCACCTGGCCGACCGTGGTGCTGTTCTCGAAGTCACCAGACTCCCTGGTGAGGCAGATCTCGTTCATCAGGCGGGCGTTCTCGAACG
>DASUEW010000115.1:0-2322 GCA_036274875.1 Ilumatobacteraceae bacterium | reverse complement strand
CGGTGTACGTCATGGGATACGGCCTCGGTCGATTCTGGGTCGAAGGACTGCGGATCGATCCGGCCGACGAGCTCGGGGGCCTACGGTGGAACCAGTGGGTGGCGCTGGCCGCGATCGTCGGTGGGGCGACCTACCTGCTGTTCACGCGGGGGCGCCGGTGGCCCGAGCCAGCGCCCGAAGACGCGACGCCAGATCTGCAGGATCAACCGGGTTGAAGTACTCGTTGCTCGCCACCTCGGCGGCGGCGATGAACCGCGGCACGCCAGGGCCGCGCCATGGCGACACCAGCTCGATGTTGAACCACGCGTCGTCGAAGCCGGTCCCGGTGGTCGGTCGCTGGTTGAGCCACATCATGTAGGGGAGTGGCCGCTCGTAGAGCCGGTCGAGTCGTTCGAACACGTCGACGAGCAGGTGCGCCATGTCGTCGCGCCCGGCGTCGCCGAGCGTCGGGAGGTCGGGTACCCGCTCGGTCGGCGCGATCTGGAGCTCGACGGGGAACACCGGCGCCCAGGGAACGTACGTGGTCCAGCCGGCCGCGCTGGCGACGGTGCGATCGCCGGCGTCAGGATCCGGACGCCATGACGTGGCGAGCCGCCGCGAGGGCCGGTCGGGAACGTGGTCGTAGGCGTAGATCTGACCATGCGGGTGGGCGATCGTCGCGCCCACCTCCGGTCCGCGGTTCTCGAACACGAGCACGAACTCGACGTCGTCGCGTGCACCGAGCGCCGTCGTGCGATCGGCCCACAGATCGATCACCTTGCGGATCCCGTCGACGCCGAGCGACCAGAACGTGGCGTCGTGCTGCGATGTGTAGAGCACGACCTCGCAACGGTCGCCGCCCATCGCCGGCCATCGGTTGGGGAACCAGAACACGTCGTACGGCTCGGGCGCCTCGAGACCGCCGACACAGAACGGACAGCCGGTCGACGGCAGGTTGGGGCGGTCCTGGCGAGCCTCGACCACATGGACGGCGGTGCCGGTGTAGGGGTCGATGCGCAGCTCGGACACGGCCTGCCGTGATCAGTCGCTCGGGAGTCGTGCGCCGGTGGCGGTGTCGAACAGATGAGTGGTCGCCCGTTCGGGCACGAGGCTGACGAGATCGCCGCGGACGGCAGTGCTCAATCCCTCCGTGCGCGCGACGACGTGGGTCTCGTCGTGGCCGCTGACGGTGCAGTACAGGTACGACTCGGAGCCCAGTTCCTCGACGACCTCGACGACTGCATCGAGCCCACCCGTCGCCGCGATCCCGAAGTTCTCCGGCCGCACCCCGACCGTCACCGAGCGGCCGGTGACGGCGCCGCGCTGGGCCGGCGTGAGTGGCACCGACAGTGTCCCGTAGTGCACCCCGGCGCCGTCGACGTCGCCCACCAGCAGGTTCATCGCCGGGGAGCCCATGAACCCGGCGACGAAGACGTTGATCGGGTGAGTGAACAGCTCGCGCGGTGTCGCGCACTGCTGCAGGACGCCGTCGAGTTGGACGGCGACGCGATCGCCCATCGTCATCGCCTCGACCTGGTCGTGGGTCACGTAGACGGTGGTGACGGCGAGCCGGCGTTGGAGGGCGGCGATCTGTGTTCGCGTCTGGACGCGGAGCTTGGCGTCGAGGTTCGACAGCGGCTCGTCCATGAGGAACACCTGCGGCTGGCGGACGATCGCCCGACCCATCGCCACTCGTTGGCGTTGCCCGCCCGACAGCCTCGCCGGCTTGCGGTTGAGGTAGTCGTCGAGGTCGAGGATCCGAGCGGCCTCGCGCACACGCTTCTCGCGTTCGTCCTTGGGAACCTTGGTGATCTTGAGGTGGAAGCCGATGTTCTCGGCGACGGTCATGTGGGGGTACAGCGCGTACGACTGGAACACCATCGCGATGTCGCGGTCCTTGGGCGGCACCATCGTCACATCGCGCTCGCCGATCAACACCGCGCCGTCGTCGATCGGCTCGAGCCCGGCGAGCATTCGCAGCGTCGTCGATTTGCCGCACCCCGACGGGCCGACGAGCACGAGGAACTCGCCGTCGCCGATCTCGAGGTCGAGCGAGTTGACCGCCGGCCGGTCCTGTCCCGGGTAGATCCGAGTCGCGTGCTGGAACGTGACCGTGGCCATTCAGGTCCTCCTCATCCCCGCAGCCTGCGGGTGTTCCCGGTCGGCTGCATCCGGCGTCGTTGCTTCGTCGGCGACGAGGACCTGGGCAACCGCTTCGTCGAGGATGGCGAAGGCGGCTGGCGCGAGTCCGCCGTCGGTGACGACGGTAGTCGCGTCACCGAGGGCGGCGATCGATGTGAGGCCGGTGATCCCCCACTTGGTGTGATCGGCGAGCACCGTGAG
>DASUEW010000114.1:0-7902 GCA_036274875.1 Ilumatobacteraceae bacterium | reverse complement strand
CGGGACCCGCGGCGTGGAAGGTCGACTACGCGCTCGACGAGCCGGTGCCGTGGAGCGATGAAGCATGTCGGCGCGCGGGCACCGTCCACATCGGCGGAACGCTCGCCGAGGTCACGGCCGCCGAGGCCGACGTGGCGCGGGGCACGATGCCGGAGCGTCCATTCGTGCTCGCCGCCCAGCCGAGCCTCGTCGACCCGTCGCGGGCACCGGCCGGCAAGCACACGTTGTGGACCTACGCACACGTGCCGAACGGCTACAGCGGCGACGCCACCGAGGCGTTGGAACGTCAGATCGAACGCTTCGCTCCCGGCTTTCGCGACGTGGTCCTCGCCCGCAACGTGATCACGCCCGCCGGTCTCGAGACGTACAACCCGAACAACCGGGGCGGCGACATCACCGGTGGCTCACACCGCGGCACGCAGCTCGTGTTCCGGCCGACCCGGGCGCTGCGCTCGTACCGCACCCCCAACCCGGCCATCTGGCTGTGCTCCGCATCGACGCCGCCGGGCGGAGGGGTGCACGGGATGTGTGGCCACAACGCGGCGCGCGCCGTTCTGCGCGGACCGCTCGCCTGAGTTGATGAGCCAGACGACGCGTCAGCCGTGCGGCAGCTCGTGCGGTTCGATCGCCACCACCACGTCTGCTCGTGCCGGATGGTCGTGCAGGATGTGGTCCTTGATCTCGTTGTGGTAGGTGAACCGGAGGTCGCAGTACGGGCACTGGTGTGTGAGGTCCTCCATGGCTCGATCGTCTCGCCGGACGGTCCCCGGCGCAAGGACCTTTGGTCCCCGATTGCTCCCCAGGCAACCGAGGCCGCTGTCACGTCGAGATCGCGGGTTCGGCGCGGCCGTGGTAGTCGACGAGGAACAACGTGGCGTCGTCCCGGTGGGCGGCCGCACTGTGGGCGACGACGTTCGTGCAGAGTCGGCGCGCCGTCTCGGTCGCCGACACCCGATCGAGCGTGGCCCTGACGAGGAAGTCGGCGAGGCGGTCGGCGCCGAACCGCTCGCCATCCGGCGACAACGGCTCGGTGATGCCGTCTGTGTAGAACAAGATGCGGTCGCCGCGCTGGAGCTGCTGTGACGCGACCTCGATCACCGGACCGCCGAGGCCCATCGGCATCGACGGCCGGCATTGGAGCTCACCGACGAAGCTGCCATCGCGAACGAGCATCGGCAAGGGGTGCCCGGCGTTGAGCCACGTGAGCACGCCGCTGGCGAGGTCCAGCGACGCGATCTGCCCGGTGACGTAGAACGAGTGCCCGAACTGTTCGGCGATGATGCGATCCACCTGGCGATATGCCGTTTCCAGGGACGCCTGCTCGCGCCGACTGTTGCGGAGGCTGTTGATCGCCGCGATCGACATCAGCACGGCCGGCATGCCGCGACCCGTCGCATCGACGATGCAGAACTCCAGACGCCCCGGATTGAGCGCGTAGTCGAACGAGTCACCACCGATCTCGTACGCAGGTTCCAGGATGCCGCTCAGCGCCACCTCGTCGGTGGCGCACGTCAGCGGAGGCAGCAGATCCCATTGCGACTCGGCGGCGTCGGACAGCGGCCGGGCCCGACGGGTTCGGTGCCACACGTCGGTGTAGCGGCGTTTGCTGACCACGACGAGCACGAGCACCCTGAGCACGACATCGAGGTTCGCCGGGGTCTCGCCGGTCCACTCGGTAAAGAGCAACTCCAGCACGCCGATCCGTTCGCCACCCTCCGACAACGGGACGTAGAGGACCGTCGGGTCCTCACCGGCAACGATCAGCTCGCCTGTCGCGAACACGCGGCCGGCCACGGTGCCTTCGATGAGTTGCGGATCGCCGACCGGGCCATCATGGTCGAGTGCCTGGAGACAGCGGAGCGCGTAGTCGGCCACGTACACCCGGCCTCGCGCTGCGCCGAGGACCTCAGCGACGACGTCGACGACGTCCGAGATGGATCCCGGGGGTACGGAGCGGGCGGAGTCCATGACCCTCGCGATGGCGTGCCCCGCAGACGCGCTCTCGTTCAACGTGCGGTCGTCGCGTCCGGTGTCCATGTTCCCTCTCGGCGTCGCCAACGCTACGCCCAAGTGCGTGATTTCACGCGACCTTCACGACGGTTGGTGAACTGTCGAGTCGTCGGGTGTGACACGGTGGTGTGCGTGGAGATCGCGATCGGTTGTCGCCTGGGCTTCGACGTCGCCAACCCGACGCACGCAGTGGTGGTCGTCGAGCCGCACGTCGACGAGGAGTGGCGGGTCAGCGGCGCGCGCTTCTCGATCGAGCCCGACGTCCCGACGTCGACGTACGTCGACCTGTTCGGCAATCGCTGCCGCCGGATGACCCTGCCCGCGGGCGACGTCGAGTTGCAGTTCGCCGCGACCGCCGACTCCACCGGCGCGCCCGACGACGCCGACGTCGATGCTCCCGAGCACTACCCGGCCGATCTGCCCGACGACGCCTTGGTGTTCCTCCTGCCGAGCCGCTACTGCCAGTCCGACCAAGTTGGCACGTTCGCGTTCCAGCAGTTCGGCGCCGTACGGCCCGGGTGGACAAGGGTGCAGGCCATCTCGCAGTGGGTCCACGACCATGTCGGCTTCGACTACGGCGCCGCGTCGCCGTCGATCACCGCCGTCGACGTGCTCGCGGCGGGGCACGGCGTCTGTCGCGACTTCGCCCACCTGGCGATCGCCCTGTGCCGTGCGCTCAACATCCCGGCCCGGTACGTGTTCGGCTACCTCCCCGACATCGATGTTCCCCAGACCGGTGCCCCGATGGACTTCTGCGCGTGGATGGAGGTGTATCTCGGCAACCGCTGGTACACGTTCGATCCCCGCAACCACCACCAGCAGCGCATCGGCCGCACAATCATCGGTCGTGGCCGTGACGCCGCAGACGTCGCGATGGTCACCACGTTCGGTGGGGTGGAGCTCAAGACGATGACGGTCATCGCCGAGCAGGTCGCCGTGCGGCCCCACCATTCGTGACCACGGAGGTCGCTCGGCAACGTGCCCGGGCGCTCGACCGGTAGCGTCTCGGCGCGTGAACCGGGTCGTCGAGGCGATCAGCCCGGTTCGGCTGGGGTCGAGCTTCCGATGGCTCCTCGCGTCGTCGTGGGTCAGCAACATCGGCGACGGCGTCGCCCTGGCCGCCGGACCGCTGCTCGTCGCGTCGCAGACCCGTGATCCGCTGCTCGTGGCGATGGCGGTGTTCCTCCAGAGCCTGCCATGGCTCCTGTTCGGGCTCTACGCCGGGGCCGTCGCCGATCGCCACGACCGGCGGCTCATCGTCGTCACCGTCGACATCCTGCGCGCATGCGTCCTGGTGTTCCTGACACTGACGATCGTGACCGGGGCGGTCAACGTCGGCCTCGTGCTCGCCGCGATGTTCGTTCTCGGCACCGCCGAGACGTTCGCCGACACCACCACGAGCACGCTGTTACCGATGCTCGTCGACACCGCCGACCTCGGCGTCGGCAACGCCCGGCTGATGGTCGGTCACATCACGGCCAATCAACTCGCTGGACCCCCGATCGGAGCCGGGCTCTTCGCGATCGGATCGGCATGGCCATTCGCGATGCAGGCGACGTGCATGGCGTTCGGCGCGGTCCTCGTCTCGAGGATCTCGGTGGCGAGGCCGCCGAGTCACGAACGACGGGACCGAACACGACGTCAGATCGCCGACGGTCTGCGTTGGCTCTGGAACCACCCGCCGGTGCGGACACTGACGATCACCATCGTGGCGTTCAACGTGACGTTCGGCGCGGCGTGGTCGGTGCTCGTCCTCTACGCCAGCGAGCGGCTCGGCCTCGGCGCCCTCGGATTCGGCCTGATCACGACCGCGGGTGCGGTGGGCGGCGTGCTCGGTTCGTGGTCCTACGGCTGGATCGAGCGACGGGTCAGCCTTGCCGACATCATGCGCGTCGGGCTCGTCATCGAGACATTCACCCACCTGACCCTCGCCCTCACCACCGTCCCCGCGGTCGCGCTCGGGGTGTTCCTGGTCTTCGGGGCGCACGCCGCCATCTGGGGGACGACGGCGGCGAGCATCCGGCACCGAGCCGTCCCGACCGAGTTCCAGGGCCGGGTGGGCAGCGTCTACATGATGGGAGTCCAAGGCGGCATCGTCGTCGGCTCGGCGGTCGGCGGGATCGTCGCGCGGCTCTGGGGTGTCACAGGGCCGTTCTGGTTCGCGTTCGTCGGTTCGGCACTGATCCTCGCTGCGATATGGAGGGAGCTCGCCAACATCGCCCACGCCGAGTAGCCGGTTTCTCGGAGCACGTCGCGACCGGTCAGCGCGGCAGGCCGTGACGGGCCAGTGCGGAGTTGCTCCACCCGGCCTCCCCGGTGACCTCGCGACCGAACCAGCTCGGCGGCAAGAAGGCGCGGGCGTCGTCCTCGGAGCCGAACTCCACCTCGGCGGTGCACAGCCCGGCCAGCGCACCGGCATAGACGTCGATGTCGGCGACACGATCACCGAGATCGCGATGGGCGACCCGGTGACGGGTCTTGTCGATCCGCCGTCCCTCGGTATGTGGCCACAGCGCCTCCGCTTCGTCCCGCCGGATCGTCACCTCCACCTCGGTGCGAGACAGCCCGGCGCCGGCCTTGACCGTGAGCGTCGCCGCCCGCTCGGTGATCCGGACCCGCACCGCCACGCCGTCCTCCTCGGCGACATAGCCCTGGCGGAGCGCTTCACCCGTTCCGAGCACGTCGGCAGGCGGGATCTCGCTGAGTACGAATTTGCGTTCGATCTCGATCGTCACGACCGAAGTATGGGCGCGGCGTGCCGGTACGTTGGATTCCCCCATGCTCACGGCTCCAGCGACGTTCACCGCCCGTGAGCATGATCCTTCCGCCGCGATCGCGACCTTGACCGAGATGGGCTTCGAGTTCGAGCCGGCACGGCCGGTGACGAGGACGTTGCTCGACACGTTCGACGGTCGGGTCCACGACGCGGGCCTGCGACTCGAGCTGCGAGACGGTGGGGGAGTCGAACTGATCGTGTCGGGCCCCGGCGCCGTCCCCGCCCACCTCAGCGTCGATTCCGTGCCGCGCTTCGCCGCCGACCTGCCACCGGGACCGTTGCGTGCACGCCTCGCGGCGATCGTCGAGGTGCGCGCGCTGCTGCCAGTCGTGCGCGTGACCGCCACGCAGGCACGTGCCACGTTGCGTGACCGAGCGGCCAAGGCGGTCGCCATCGCGACGGTGCACGACGCCGTACGTGTCGACGGTCGCGGCGCCATCGACGACCCGCCGTGGATGATCGAGATCGACGAGCTCCCGGGCTACGCCAAGCGGGCCGCCGAGGCGCGCGACGCACTCGAGCGGATCGGGCTGATCCGTCTCGACGGTGACACGCTCGACGTCGCGGCCGCCACCGCCGGCGTCGCCCTCGGCGGTTTCTCGAGCTCGCCGACCGTCCCGCTCGACCCTGCGATGCCCGCCGTCGACGGCTTCCGTGCCGTGCTCGCCAATCTGGCCGACACGATCGTGGCGAACTGGCAGGGAACCGCCGAGCAGGTCGATCCCGAGTTCCTCCACGACCTGCGCATCGCGGTACGGCGTACTCGCACTGTGGTCGCCCAGGGCAAGAACGTGTTGCCGCCCGCGATCGTCGCCAACGCCCGTGAGCGGTTCGGGTGGCTGGGCGCGCTCACCGGCCCGGCGCGCGACCTCGACGTCTACCTCATCGAGTGGAACGGCTACACGGCGACATTGGGGGCCGACGCAATGACCGCCCTCGAGCCGGTGCGTCTGCTGCTCGAACGCCGCCGTGAGTCGGCATGCTCGACGTTGACCGAGGCGCTGCGATCAACCGAGGCCACCGAGTGGATGAGCACCTGGGGGGCATGGCTGCGCGAGGCACCGCGCGACGACGACGCGCGGGGCGTACACGCCGATCGACGGCTGGGTGCGGTGGTCGCCAAGCGTGTCGCGCGGGCTCAGGCCAACCTCGTCGAGCGGGGCCGGTTGATCCGGCCCGAGTCGCCTGCGGAGCAGGTCCACGATCTCCGCAAGGACGCCAAGAAGCTCCGCTACCTGCTCGAATGCTTCGCCAGCCTGCTGCCCAAGGCTCTGCGGAAGACGTACGTGCGGCGCCTCAAGGCGTTTCAGGACAACCTCGGTGAGCACCAGGACGCCGAGGTGCACACCGCCATGCTGCGGGCGATCTCACGCGAGCTGCACGACCTTGGCGCTTCAGCGGACACGATGCTCGCCATCGGGCAGCTCACTGAACGGCTCGACCAGCGCCGCATCGCCGAACGCGCCGAGTTCACGCACCGCTTCGCGGCATACGACACCGCCGCGACGCGGCGGGACCTCGACGCCGCGCTCGACGGACTGACGTGATGAAGACGCTCGCCACGTACAGCATCAAAGGTGGTGTCGGTAAGACGACAACCGCGGTCAATCTCGCCTACGAAGCGGCGCGCGCCGGCGCGCGCGTGCTGCTCTGGGACCTCGATCCGCAGGGTGCGGCCACGTTCTGCTTTCGGGTCAAGCCGCTCGTGAGAGGCGGCGTCGAGCGCCTGATCGGCGACCGGCGAGCGCTCGCGACCAACGTGCATGCGACCGATCACGCCGGTCTTCACATCGTCCCGGCCGACTTCTCGCTGCGCCACCTCGACCTGCAGCTCGACGACACGAAACAGCCGACGCGCCGTCTCGCAACACTGTTGGATGAACTCGCCGATCAGTACGACGTGGCGATCCTCGATTGTCCGCCGGGTATCACCCTGACCAGTGAGAGCGTGTTCACGGCGGTCGACGCGCTCCTCGTGCCGACCGTCCCGACCACGTTGTCGAAACGCACCCTCGATCAGCTTTCGGCGTTTCTCGCCGAGTTCCGGACGGATCAGCCCGGTTTGCCGGTGGTCATGCCGTTCGCGTCGATGGTCGATCGCCGCAAGAAACTGCAGCGCGAACTGGTCACTGGGCTCGTCGAGCAGACCCCCGGCTTTCTCCCCACCGTCATCCCGAACGCCAGCGCCGTCGAGATGATGGGCGTCCAGCGGGCACCGGTTGCGGTGTACGCCCCGGCGAGCCCGGCCGCGCTCGCGTTCCGCCAGCTCTGGACGGACGTCGCGGCGCGACTCTGGGATTGATCGCCGGATCCTGCCGTCGGCGGCGCTCAGGCCAGGTGCGATAGAGCCCAGTCGGCGACTCGACCCACGACCCACGGATCGACCGGTTGGCGGAACTGCTTGCGGTAGGCGCCGAGACTCGGTGGATCGGGATCGCGCCGGAGGACATGAGTGAGGTCGGCCGGTATGTCGCCGTCGAAGCCGCCCTTGACGATCTGACCGATCCTGGCCACGTCGTCGGGGTCGACCTGGATGTCCTTGGCGCCGGTGATGGCGAGGACGGGACGGTCGATGATCGAGAGGGCCTCGGTCGGGTCGTAGACCATGTACTCCCTGAACCAGAGCGCGTTCAAGCGGACCCATGCGAAGCGAGCGGTGGCGGTCGTCGTTCTCAGCAGCCGCGCTCGATGTCGCGCCTGGCGGCGCTCGAAGCGGCGCGCCCGCAGACGTCGTGGTCGGGGGAGGGTTGCCGCGATCCGGTGCGTCTGCCACTCCATGACCTGCTGGCCGGTCATCGCCGACCCGGCGAGGAACGCGGAGCCGGACGGAGGCGTCGACGATCGCGCCAGTCGCATCGCCACCGTCGCGCCGGCCGAGTGGCCGATGGCGATCACCCGATCGGCATCGACGGCGGGATGGGCGCGCAGCGCGGCCAGGGCGGCGTGAGCGTCGGCGGTCTCGTCGTCGAAGCCGGTCGACAGGTAGTCGCCGCTCGACGCCCCGACCCCACGCTTGTCGTAGCGCAGGGATGCGATTCCGAGCGACAGCAGCCCGGCGGCCATCGATCTGGACACATCGAGGCGCATCTTGGCGGTGTTCGAGTCACGATCGAGCG
>DASUEW010000113.1:0-2319 GCA_036274875.1 Ilumatobacteraceae bacterium | reverse complement strand
GATCCCGAAGTGGGAATCGTTCTGCGCGGCCTACCCGACCCCGAGGGCGTGCGCGGCCGCCCCCCTCGGGGACGTGCTGCGACGTTGGCAGGGTCTCGGCTTCCCGCGCCGCGCCCGCGATCTCCACTGCGCCGCAGGCGTGATCACCGCCCGGCACGACGGCGCCGTCCCCGACGATCTCGAGGCGCTGGTCGCCCTGCCGGGCGTCGGCGCGTACACGGCACGCGCCGTCCTCGCGTTCGCGTTCGGGCGCGACGTCGCGGTCGTCGACACGAACATCGCCCGCGTGCTCGCCCGCACGGCTGGTGCGCGGCTCACCCGAGCGGCGGCGCAGTCGAGCGCTGATCGCTTGGTGCCGGAGGGGCACGGCTGGGTGTGGAATCAGGCGTTGATGGACCTCGGCGCGACGGTGTGCCGCCCGTTGCCGCGGTGCGGTCACTGCCCGTTGGCGGCCACCTGCGCGTGGCGCAGTGCGGGAACGCCGTCGCCCGATCCGGGTGACGGTTCGGCGGGCGTGAGCCGGCGGCAACGCCCGTACGCCGGGTCTGACCGCCAGGCGCGCGGTGAGCTCCTCCGTGCGCTGACGGCGGGTCCCGTGCTCCGTGCCGCGCATCGCGACGACATCGTCGAGTCGCTCGTCAGAGACGGCCTCGTGGTCGAACGCTTCGGACGCCTCTCGCTGCCATGAGGGCGCGGCGATGACGTTGCGTCCGGCGAAGTTGCGCTCGGCCCCGCCACCGACGATCGTGGTGCGATGACAGGTGACGCACGGCTGAGCGAGCTCCAAGAGGCGCTCGACCGCTCTCTCCGCAACGCATCGCCGTTCACGCGCTCGCTCTTCGAAGCGGTGCAGTGGGACGCCGAGCGTGTTACGCGCTTCGTGAACGCCAACCGCAACCTCACGATCGCGACCGTCACGTTCGCCGGCGAGCCTCATGCGGCGGTCGTGGTCGGGGCGTGCGTCGACGAGACGATCCACTTCACCGTCTCACCGCGGTCGTTGCTCGCGCGAACCCTCGCCCACACGCCGCACGTCGCGTTCACGATCAGCGACCACGCTCACGCCATCATGGGCAAGGGCGTCGCCGTGGTTGTGGCGCGATCGCTCGACGACCCCGATCTGATCACTCGTCTCGCGGCGGCGACCGAGCACGGGGTGTTCACACCGCCGGGGTGGGACGGGCTCGTCTACCGCATCGAGATCGACCGCATCTTTGCCAGCTGATCGGGCCAGCTGACCGGCTGGCTCGTCGCGGCGCTCAACTCGCTCGACGTTCAGCCAGCCGTGATCGCGGCAACGATGTCGTCGAAGGCGGCGTCGGCGTAGGCGCGCATCTCGTCGTCGGTCCGGTCCTGGATCGGGTGCGGCGTGAACACGCGAGCCATCGCGGAGAAGCCGAGTGACGACGACTGCGAGTTGGCGGCAGTCACGAACTCCTCGGAGGCGACGAACATGGCGGGCACGCCCCGAAGCTCCAGATCGCTGATGTCGTGCACACTGCACGACGTACAGCTCCCTCAATCGGCGAGCGCTTCGATCACCACCTCGCACTCGGTGGCGATCTCGTAACGGAGGTCAGCTGGAGCAGGCTTGGTGAACGTCGGCTTGCGGTAGCGCTTCACCGTCGCGCCGATCCCGGCGAGTCGCTCCTCGAGGCGATCGAGGAAGACGTCGCCGCGCGGCTTGGAGATGTCGAGCAGCCCCACGGTGAGGCCGTCGAGCGCCACCGGTCGGGCGAGGCGGGCCCGCTCGGCGACCGACCGCTCACCGGTGGGATCGAGGATCGTGCGAGTCGTCATGCGTTGCGTCTCCTGTCAGTACCGGACCTGGCGCGTCACGGGCGTGCTGCCAACCGTACCGTTCGCCCAGCCACCGATGATGGCCGAGAACAGCCCGGCGCGTCCGCCGGCGAAGGCGAGCAGCAGCCCGTCGGGTCTGAACTTCGGAAGTGTCGAGCCGGCGAGCGACTCGGGGACACCTTCGGCGATGCCGCCGGCGCCACGCACGATCTCGCTGCCGGGGAGCTGCAGGCGGGCGTGCAACTCGGCGAGGATGCGCTCGCGATCCCAGCCACCTTCGGCGAACACGCGTGCGTGTTCCGGGCCGAGCACGAGGATCGCGTCGAACCCGATCGGGAGCTTGGGATGGTGCACGGTGCGCAGGTTGACGGCGAGACTGCTGGCCAGGCTCTCGGGCGATCGTGACAGCTGATCGACGACACAGCGCGGGCCCTCGCCGGGGAAGACGGTCAGGGCATCGACACCTTCCGCCACGCCGCGGCTGCCGGCGAGCGTGCCGATCGGCGACGCCACCTCGTC
>DASUEW010000112.1:0-6946 GCA_036274875.1 Ilumatobacteraceae bacterium | reverse complement strand
ACCACGACGTGCAGGTGGCCGAACCGGTCGACGGTCCGCTGGACGCAGGCCGCGACGCTGTCGCGCTCGGTGACGTCGGTCTCGATGCACACGGCGGATCCGCCTCCGGACACGATGGACGCAGCTACCGGCTCACCGGTTGCGGCTCGCCGTGCGGCGAGGACCACGTGCGCGCCCTCGGCGGCGAGTCGGCGGGCGATGCCCTCACCCACACCCTGGCCGGCTCCGGTGACGAGAGCCACCCGGCCGGCGAGCCTGCCGCTCACATCCACACCCCACCGTCGACGACGATGGTCTGTCCCGTCACGTCACCGGACGCCTCGCTGCACAGGAAGTCGATGAGCGCCGCGGGATCGCGGCTGGACAGCGCCCCTCCGGCGAGCGACTGCGAACCGGCGACGTCGGGGCTGGCGAGGAACTCGTCCGGCGCGACAGCGACGGCATTGATCGTGACGCCATGCGCGCCCCACTGGCGGGCGGCCGACTTCACCAGCACCCGGATCGCCTCAGCGGTCGCCGCCACGTGCGCGTAGCACGCTCCGCCCGACATCGCCGTGGTGGGCAGCACCACCACGATCCGCCGAGCACCGCTGTGAAAGGCGCGTTGCAGCTCGGCGATCACGGCGCGCATCGGCGCCTCCCATGCGGCGTCCCACTGCTCGTCGGTGATCGTGTCGAACGGGCGGGCGACCCGGTCGAGATCGGGCCGGATGACGACCGACACCGCTCCGGTCGCTTCATCCCCCACGAGCTCGCACGGTACCCTTGTGGGACATCTGACGGAGCATCAGATACCGTTCACCCATGGGGCTGGTCGAGGGCAAAGTCGCGTTGGTCACCGGTGGCGGAAGCGGCATCGGGGAAGCCACGGCCCGCTTGTTCGCGGCGGAGGGCGCAGCGGTCGCGGTGCTCGATCGCGACGGCGACGCGGCTGGTCGCGTCGCGGCGGCGATCGTCGAAGCGGGCGGAACGGCCACGCCGCACGTGGTGGACGTCACCGTTGACGACGAGGTCGCTGAGGCGGTCGCGGCCGTCGTCGCCGCGTACGGTCGCCTCGACATCGCCCACAACAACGCCGGCATGGCAGCAGCTCCGCTCGCCTTCACCGATCTCACGATGCCGGACTGGCAGCGGATGATCGCCACCAACCTCACCAGCGTGTTCGTGTGCATGCAGCACGAACTGCGGCAGATGGCCGAGCAGCGGTCGGGCTCGATCATCAACACGTCGTCAGGAGCCGGCGTCGTCGCCGCACCGGGCCTGCCGCACTACACCGCCGCCAAGCACGGCGTGCTCGGCCTCACGAAGTGCGCGGCCCAGGAGTACGCGGCCCGCGGGATCCGCGTGAACGCCGTGTTGCCCGGCACCACCCGCACACCGATGATCGAGCGGTTCATCGGCGGCAACGTCGACATCGAGAAGATGGTCACTCGCGGCATCGGGCGCAAGTCGATGGGGACACCCGACGAGATCGCTGAGGCAGTGGTGTGGCTCGGCAGCGACCGAGCCAGTTTCGTGAACGGCGAATCGATGCTCGTCGACGGCGCGACGGTGTGCCGATGAGCACCCGAACCGCTTCCGATCCGGCTGCAACGGACGCGAGTGAGGGGCCGCCGCGCGTGAGCACCTAGCGTGCTGGCCGTGAGCACATACCCGTACACCGGGCGCTTCGGCGTGAACCGATCGCTCCCCGACAAGGGCAGGTCGAGGGCGGAGATCCTCGACGAGCTACGGACGATGGCCGGCGAGGAGGACGCCTTCTGGGAGACCGGCAGGTGCTCGGGAACGATGTACTGCGGCGACCACGAGCACTACGAGTTCATGACGCAGGCGTTCGGTCTCTTCGCCCACGTCAACGCGCTCCAGCGCGACATGTGCCCGAGCCAGACCAAGTTCGAGGGCGAGATCATCGCCATGACGCTCGACCTGCTCAACGCCAGCGCGGTCACCGACGGGCAGCCGGCGGGGCTCGTCACCACCGGCGGCACGGGCAGCATCCTCCACGCCATGGTGGCGTATCGGGAGTGGGCGCGACAGACCCGCGGGATCACCACACCGAACGTGGTCGGACCGGAGACCGCTCACCCTGCCTTCGACAAGGCGTGCCACCTGTTCGACATCGAGATGCGCCACGCGCCGGTCGACCCGCACACGACGACCGTCGACGTCGACGCGATGGCGGCGCTCGTCGACGCCAACACGGTGGCGCTGGTCGGCTCGGCCTGCAACTACGGCTACGGCACGATCGATCCGATCGAGGCGCTCTCCGATCTCGCCCTCGACCGGGGAGTCGGGCTCCACGTCGACGGTTGCCTGGGCGGGTTCATCCTGCCGTTCGGGCAGGAGCTCGGTTACGACATCCCCGTCTTCGACTTCCGACTGCCGGGCGTCACCAGCATGTCCGCCGACACCCACAAGTACGGCTATGCGTTCAAGGGCAGCTCCGTCGTCGCCTTCCGGGACTCCGCCCTGCGCAACGCGCAGTACTTCTTCCTCACCGGTTGGAGCGGCGGGAAGTACTGCTCGCCCGGCATCGAGGGCTCCCGGTCGGGCGGGCTGCTGGCGGCGACATGGGCATCGATGGTGAGCCTCGGCCGCGAGGGCTACCGGCGCTACGCCGAGAAGATCTTCACGACATCGTTCTCCATGCAGGACGCGGTCCGGTCGCACCCCGAGCTGCGGCTGATGGGGAACCCCACGTTCCTGTTCTCCTTCACCTCCGACGTGTTCGACGTGTATCACGTGAACGACTTCATGCGGCCGAAGGGGTGGCGGTTCAACGGCCAGCAGTACCCGAACGCGTTGCACATGGCGGTCACCCGCCCGCAGACCCAGCCCGGCGTCGTCGAGGCGTTCGCCAACGACCTGGACGCCGCCGTGGCCTACGCCACGGAGCGCGCTGGTCAGCCGGCGCAGAGCGCAGCGATCTACGGCGGTGTGCTCGGTGGCCTGACCGCTGAGGCAGACGACTTCATCCGCCTGGTGATGGCCGACATGATGGATGCGCAGCAGTCGTTGCCCCCGGAGGGGTGATGCTGACAGGCGGCGACCGCTTCGTCCTCACCGTCGACCTCGGAACGAGTGGACTGAAGGTCGGCTTCGTCTCGACCCACGGGCGGATCGCCTGGTGCGATCACGTGCCCGTCAAGACGGAGCGGCAGCCGAACGGCGGCTTCGTGCAGGACGCCGAGGAGTGGTGGCGGCTGATCTGCGACCTGGTGCACCGCGGCCTGGCCAGTGGCGCACTTCCTGCCGAGCAGGTCGTGGCGGTGAGCGTCACCGGCCAGTGGGCCAGCACGATCCCCGTCGACGCTGGCGGCGTACCCGTCGGCGAGTGCGTGCTGTGGATGGACACCCGGGGCGGTCGGTACACGCGCAGGCGGCTCGGCGGGCCCGTCGCCGGGTACTCGCCGAAGGCGGCGTACCTGTTCCTGCGACGCACGGGGGGCGCCCCGTCGACCACTGGCGCCGACCCGATCGGCCACATGCTTCACCTCCAGGAGGACCGACCTGACGTCCACCGGGCCGCCCGCTGGCTCCTCGAGCCGGTCGACTACCTCTCGATGCGCTTCACCGGGGTGGCAGCCGCGTCCCACGCGTCGATGACCGCGGCGTGGCTGACCGACAACCGTGACCTCGCCACGTTGGCCTACGACCGGGACCTGGTCGCGCTCGTGGGCGTCGACGCCGCCAAGCTGCCGCCGCTGGTTCCGACGGGAGCGATTGTCGGCACGGTGCTCGACCACGTGGCCGCCGACCTCGGCCTGCCGAATGGCGTGCAGGTCGTCACCGGCACGCCCGACCTCCACTCCGCCGCCTGCGGCGCGGGCACGGTCCTCGACTTCCAGACTCACCTGGCGATCGGCACGACGTCGTGGATCAGCTGCCCGGTTCCCTACAAGAAGACCGACGTCCTCCATCAGATCGCCTCGGTACCGGGCATCCGACCGCACCAGTACGTGGTGGCCAACAACCACGAGACGTCCGGCCTGTGCTTCCAATGGCTCCGCGACAACGTGCTGCTGGCCGACGGCACCGACTTCGCGGACCTGACCGAGCTGGCGGCCACGTCGGCGCCCGGCAGCGGTGGCGTCATCTTCACGCCGTGGCTCACCGGCGAACGCTCCCCCGTCGACGACCGCTGGGCGCGGGGCGGGTTCCACAACCTCTCGTTGGACACGACCAGGGCCGATCTGATCCGGTCCGTGCTCGAAGGGGTCGCCTACAACGACCGGTGGCTGCACGAGTTCGTGGAGAAGTTCACCAAGCGGACGCTCGACCCGGTCCGGATCATCGGCGGCGGCGCGCGGTCGGACCTGTGGTGCCAGATCCACGCCGACGTCATGAACCGCACGATCGAACGGGTGGCCGAGCCGCACTACGCCGGTCTCAAGGGCGCGGCCATCTTCGCCGGCCTGTCACTCGGTGATGTGCGCCCCGAGGAGGTTCGTGAGCTCGTCGCCGTCGACGCCGTCTTCACGCCCGACCACGCCGTGCGGGCGACGTACGACGAGCTCTACGTCGAGTTCCCGAAGCTGTACAAGGCACAGAAGACGATGTTCGCCCGCCTCAACCGGCCGCGCTGACGGCTCTCCTCGCCGCGCGGGATGCCGTTCGGACGGGACCGCGAGTCGCTGGCCCTCAGGGGGCCACCGAGAACAGGTCGGTGAATCCGGTCGGGTCGTGGCGGCCGATCGTGCCGTGCTCGAAGATGCCGTAGCCGAACTGATCGCCACAGCGGGCGCGGGCAGCGTGGTCGATCACGGAGAACGGGATGCGACCCACGACTGCCGGATCGGTGAGGTCGTAGGTCAGGCGTTCGCAGTAGTCGCGTCCGCGCCATTGTCCGTGACCCCAGTCGGGGTCGCCGCCATAGCCGCAGCCGACGTTGAGCGGCATCGACCCGAGCACCTCGACGTCGATCGTGATCGGCCGCCGAGCGCGGTCGAGCAGGTGGATCGTGGCGCCCTCGGGCATGCGCGTGCCCGAGCGGTAGCGCACATCGACCTGTGGCCAGCCGAGTTGCTCGACGCCGTTGCCACTGCTCTCGGGCCACATCCGCACGGCATCGTTCAACGTGCGAAGGCCGCTCGGTTCCTCCTGCACGATGACCACCGTCGCGAAGTCGTCGAAGCGCAGCGGGATCCAGAACCAGTGCAGCTTCGGTTCGAGCTCCGCCGCCCAACGTCCGGGCGGCTGCGATTCGCCGACCGGGCGAATGCCCCACGATCGGTCGCGCGTGCCGGTGAAGTGCTCGTGGTCGAGATCCCACTGCTGCCCAGCGGCGCGCACGACGCCGGTCCAGCGGCCGATGCCGAGGAAGCGGCTGGCGTCGAGGATCGCCCGGGTGCCGTGTCGCATGATGTGATGCGACTCGTCGTGGACGGGGACCGTCGGTGTCCACTCGATGTCGCACGAGACGCCATCGGTGTCGCCCTCGCAGACGACCCGCACGCGCCGCAACGGCTCGATCACCTCGATCCGGATCGGGCCCACCTCCATCCGCATCCGGTCGTCGTCCATCGCATCGCTGGCCCGCACCACGTGCTGCTGCGTCCCGACTCGCACGCAGCAGTACGCGTCACGCGTACCGAGGTTCGGGTAGACGCCGAAGCCGGCGATCACCTGCATGTCCGTGTGACCGTGAGGGATCACGTGGAAGATGTTGCGGTCGTAGAAGTCCTTGTCGGTGGTGCCGACATACGCCATCGACAGCGGTACCTGGTGGATCGGGTACTCATCGAGCGGGTGGGCCATGGCGGACGCTCCTCGACATCGGTCTTGGTCTCAATGGTGCGGGGCGACGTCGTCCATCGCCACGCGCTTGGCCCAGCGATAGTCGCTCTTGCCGGCGGGCGAGCGCACCACCTGGTCGACGACGGTGAGCTGGCGCGGCACCTTGTAGCCGGCCACGTGCGCTCGGCAATGCGTCTGGATGCTCTCGAGGGTGACGTCAGCGCCGTCGACGACCTGCACGACCGCCGCCACTCGTTCCCCCCAGCGGTCGTCGGGCACCCCCACCACGACGGCATCGACGACGCCCGGGTGTGCCTTGAGCGCGTTCTCGATCTCCTCCGGGAACACCTTCTCGCCACCGGTGTTGATGCTGACCGAACCGCGCCCGAGCAGGGTGATCGACCCGTCGGCTTCGACGGTGGCGTAGTCACCCGGGATCACGTAGCGCACCCCGTCGGCGGCGGTGACGAACGTGGAAGCGGTCTTCGCGGGATCGTTGAGGTACCCGATCGGGATGTTGCCACTGCGTGCGAGACGCCCGACCTCTCCCGAACCCGCCGCGATCGGCCGCAGGTCGTCGTCGAGCACGACCGAGTCGAGAGCAGCGGTGACGGTGGGGCCGCCCTTCATCACCGTCCCGCGAGACACCATGGTGAGACCGTTGGCGCCGCCCTCACTGGAGCCGATCGCGTCGGTGATCACGAGGTTGGGAAAGCGGTCGAGGAAGCGGTCCTTGCAGGTCTGCGAGAACAGCACCGCGCTGGAGCTGATCGCGAACAGCGACGACAGGTCCTGCTGCGCGGCGGAGCCATCGGGCTCGTCGAGCGCGTCGAGCAACGGCCGGGCCATCGCGTCACCGGTGATCATGAGCAGGTTCACCTGGTGCTGCGCCACCGTCCGCCACGTGTCGTGTGGCTCGAACCGAGCCCGCAGCACGCTGGTGTTCCCGATGAAGCTCTGGCCCATGACGCTCCATTGGGTGGCGCCATGCATGAGCGGGGCGACGGGCAGCGAGGTGAGCCGGAACCCGGTGCGTCCCTTCGTGATGAAGTCCTGTGGCTGCTGCATCTTCTCGCCGGTACGGATGTCGATGCCACCACCGAGTGCCATCACCACATCGCCGTGGCGCCACACCACGCCCTTTGGCATCCCCGTCGTGCCGCCGGTGAACAGGATGTAGAGGTCGTCATCGCTCCGCTGGCCGAAGTCC
>DASUEW010000111.1:0-2916 GCA_036274875.1 Ilumatobacteraceae bacterium | reverse complement strand
CCGGGCCAACCGCCCGGGCTCGTCCGCGCCACCCCACCCGGAACTGTCTGCTCCAAACGACGCCTCGGGCCGTCTGGAGCAGACAGAACCGTGGGTTTTCGTCAGTCGACGGCGTCGTCGATGACGCCGAAGCGTCCGTCGACCGGGCGATGGATCAGTGGTCGCCGGTGACGGTGTCGGAAGCAGACTCGACGAACGTGTCGTCGAACACGGTGTCGTCGATCGTCGCCTCGTCGATCAGCAACCAGAGCACGAGCCCGCCGAACGCGCCGACCACCGGGACGACGATGAACGCCCACACCTGACCCAGGGCGTTGGGGTCGGTGTCGGCGAAGATCGCCGACCCGAGGCTGCGCGCCGGATTGATCCCGCCGCCGTCGATGCGCAACAGGAACAGCATCGCCAACCCGTAGGCGCCTCCGCTGAACGCGGCCACCGAACTGGTGGACAGTCGCTGGCTGACGGCCGAGAGGACCACGACCACGACGACGACCGACAGCACCAGCTCGGCTGCGAGCACGCTGCCCAGCTCGGCGAACCCGCTGTGGTCCCAGCCGTTGGCTGCCGACGGGACGCGATCGGTGTCGTTGATGCCGAAGATCAGCGCCGCGCCGAAGACCCCACCGAGGAACTGGCCGATCCAATCGCTCACCGCTTCACGCGGCGTGATCTGCCTGGCCAGGAACAGTGCCAGGCTGAGGATCGGATTGGCGACCGCACCGATGACGCCGATCGCGATCGCAGCCGCGAATCCGAAGCCCAGCGCCACCTCGAGCGTGCCGATCGACCCACCACCCAGCACCATCAGCCCGGGGCCACCGAGCATCACGATCGTCGTGCCGGCGAATTCGGCCGCGATCAGCCGGAACGTGCTGAGCTCGCTCACAACCGGCGAGCGTACCCTCGCCATGTGCTCGCCCTGGTCACCTCGTCGGCGGCTCGGCCGCTCGACACCGATCTGCCGCTGCTCCTGACCGAGCTCCCCGATGCCGTGATCGCCACATGGGACGATCGCAGGGTCGATTGGGCCGCGTTCGGCGCCGTCGTGATCCGTTCGACCTGGGACTATCACGCCCACCTCGAGCTGTTCTTGCAGTGGGCGCGATCCGTCGCCGCCGTGACGGCACTCTGGAACCCACCGCAGCTCATCGAGTGGAACGTCGACAAGCGATACCTGGTCGAGCTCGCGGCGAGCGGCGTCCCGATCGTGCCGACGCAGTTCGTGACCGTCGACGACGAACTGCCGTCGTGTGCCGGTGACATCGTCGTGAAACCGTCGGTCGGCGCCGGTTCGGTCGGCGTCCGGCGGTTCCTCGACGACCCCGTCGGCGCCCACGAACACATCGAGGCCCTTCGTGCTCGAGGCGTGGTGCCGATGGTGCAGCAGTACATGGCGGCGGTCGACGAACACGGAGAGACGGGAATGGTGTTCGTCGGCGGCACGTACAGCCACGCGTTCCGCAAGGAGCCGATCCTCGCTTCGACCGTCGAATGGGATTCAGGCCTGTTCGCGAGGGAGCAGGTCGCCGCCACGATCGCGTCGCCGGCGGAGCGGTCGCTCGGCGAGCAGGTCATCGCCGCGTTGCCGGAGACGGCGTACGCGCGGGTCGATCTGCTGCCGACCGACGATGGTCCAGTGTTACTCGAGCTCGAGGTGATCGAGCCGTCGCTGTTCCTTCACCTCGACCCGGCTGCCGCGTCACGCGCCGCCGCCGTCTTCCGTAGCCTGATGCGGTGACACGCAAGCGCACCGAGCGGCTCATCGTCACGAAAGTGACCGCCGACCGAGTGCTGCGTGTGCCCGACGAGCTGATCGTCGAGGAGCCGATGACGATCCAGCTCGACGGCACGGTGGTGTCGACGACGATGCGGACGCCCGGCAACGACTACGAGTTGGCGGTCGGCTTCTGTCACACGGAGGGTCTGCTCGGCGGCGCGCCCGTGAAGGGAGTCAGGTACTGCGCCACCGGCGCCGCAACCGACACCGAGTTCAACATGGTCACGGTCGAGACCGGCGGGTTGGCGCCGCCGGCGACGCCACGCCTCGGCGTCACCTCCTCGAGCTGCGGGTGGTGCGGTAGCGATCAGCTCGACGACATGTGCGAGCGCCTTGCTCCGATGGCGGCGCAGCCACGGATGTCGCTCGAGATGTTGGCGTCGATGCCACGGCGGGTCGTCGAGGTGCAGGAACTGTTCGCGGCGACCGGGGCCGTCCACGCGGCCGCGGCGTTCGATGGCGACGGCAACGTGTTGCTGACCCGCGAGGATGTCGGGCGCCACAACGCTGTCGACAAGGTGATCGGTGCGATGCTGCTTGCCGGCCAGCTCCCGGCAGACGGAATCGGTCTGTTCATCAGCGGTCGGGCGAGCGTCGAGATGGTCCAGAAGGCGTGGGCGGGTGGCTTCGGCACGCTGATCGCCGTCAGCGCGCCGACCTCGCTCGCCGTGCAGGCGGCGCGCCGGGCCAACCTCGTGCTCGCTGGTTTCGTCCGCGGTGACCGGTTCACCGTCTACTCGCCGGAGCGTCTGGCGACGTGAGCCGGCACCGGCCATGAGGCCTCCTCGGTAGCCTTGACCACATGCTTCTCGACACCGGTCTCTGCGTCGTCCATCTGTTCTGCAAGCCATCGACCTCGGTCGATCGCGAAGCGGTCGTCGCCGCGGTGAAGGTGGCCGAGGCCAACGACTGCCAGGTCCTGACCGCTGCCATCGTCGGCCACAAGAGCGATTTGGCGGTGATGGCGTTGAGTCCGGATCTGCGGGCGCTTCGGCAACTTCAGACGGCGCTGCAGGCGGCGGGGCTCGACGTGGTCGACAGCTACGTCAGCATCACCGAGGTCAGCGAGTACGCGAAGGGCATGCCGGCCGAGATGCTGCAGTCGCGCCTGTATCCGAAGCTCCCGCCAGAGGGGATGA
>DASUEW010000110.1:0-4545 GCA_036274875.1 Ilumatobacteraceae bacterium | reverse complement strand
GCCACGACGGCCCCCACGTGACGGTGCGCCATCCGACCGAACCCAACCGCTCGCGCGACGAGATCATTTCGACCAGTAGCAAACCGTTGTCGGCGGTGACGAGTTTGTCAGCGCGCCAACGATCGACCGAGTTGTACGGCGGCTGCTGGCCGAAGTCGTCGTACTCGCTCGTGATCGGCAAGTTGTCGTACCACTGGACATCGGCGAGTTCCATCGCGCGCAAACGGACGACCCTGCCCTCGATTTCGTGGCGCATGTCAGGCTCGCGACAGGACCGCGTCGACACGGCGCACGAACTCGAAGTCGAGGGCGGTCAAGCCGCCCGCATCGTGCGTCGTGACCGCGATGTCGACGCGGTTGTAGACATTGGACCAGTTCGGGTGATGGTCGAGTCGCTCGGCGATGAGCGCCACCTGGGCCATGAAGCCGAACGCTTGCACGAACGAGTCGAAGACCAGATGACGCCGCAACGTGTCGCCGTCGAGCTCCCAGCCCTCGAGTGGCGCGACGAGGTGGGCGATCTCGTCGGAGGAGAGGGGGCGGCGATCGACCGGCATGGTTTCGAGCCTACGACACGTTCGCCGTATGGCCAGACGGCGAGCCGCTCGGACGCGTCCGGATCAGGCGAACGGGTCGGCGAAGGGGTCCGCGAACGGATCGGCGGCGACTGCCGCGGCCTCGGCTTCGGCATCGGCCCACGCGGCATAGCCCGTACGTTCGAGCTCGGACGCCAACTCGGGACCGCCGCTGGCCTTGATGCGACCGTTGGCGAATATGTGCACGTGATCGGCGTGCAGCACGTCGAGCAGACGCTGGTAGTGCGTGATGGCGAGCACGCCGAGGCCCTCGTTGCTCATCGCCTCGACGCGGCGGGCGCAGTCGCGCAAGGCGTCGATGTCGAGGCCGGAGTCGAGCTCGTCGAGGATCGCGATCTTCGGTTGCAGCACAGCGAGCTGCAGCGTCTCGTTGCGCTTCTTCTCGCCGCCCGACAGATCGACGTTGAGCGGGCGGTGGAGGAAGCGCTCCTCGAAGCTGATCCGCTCGGCCTCGTCGCGCAGCAACGCTTCGAGGTCGTTCGTGTCACGCCCACGCGACTTCAGCGCCTCGGCCATGGCATCGACGAGCGTCACGCCCGGCACCTCGGTCGGGTACTGCATGACGAGGTGCAGACCGGCGACGGCGCGCTCCCACGCCGGCATCGCCAGCAGGTCGCGGCCATCGAGCGTGACCGAACCCTCGAGCACCTCGTAGCCGGGCTTGCCCACCACGATCGCCGCCAACGTGCTCTTGCCGGCGCCGTTGGGGCCCATCACGGCATGCACCTCACCCGACGACACCTCGAGATCGATGCCGCGCAGGATCTCCTTGCCGCCGACGGCGGCCCGCAGCCCGACGATCGCGAGCGTGGTCATTGGCCGGCCGCGTCCCGGGAGGCGTCGCTGATGTCGACGGAGTCGAGCGTGGTGCTGACGACGATGTTGCCGTCGACCACGTTGGCGTCGAAAACCGGCACCGGCTGGGTGGCCGGCAACGTGACCGGCTGACCGGTGGTCAGATCGAACGTGCTGCCGTGCTTCGGGCACTCGAGCTCGCGCTCTTCGCACCACACCTCACCTCCGCTGAGCGACACGTTGGCGTGGCTGCAGACGTCGCCGATCGCGTAGACGTCGTCGTCGATGCGCACGACCGCGACGGCGACGCCGTCGATCTCGAACCGGCGCGCCGTGCCCGGCGCCAGCTCGTCGAACGAGCACACCACGGTCGGCGTCATGCGCCGACCTCCGCTGGAGTTCCGATGACGAGCTTGGCGGCGACACGCCGGCGGAGCTCGTCGGCGAGCACTCCCGATGGCAGTTGCTGCAGCACCTCGTCGAAGAAGCCGAGCACGACCAGCCGTTCGGCGATCGCGGGCTTGATGCCGCGGCTCTCGAGATAGAAACGCTGCTCCTCGTCGATCGGGCCGACCGTCGAGGCGTGGCTGCACTTCACGTCGTTGGTGCGGATGTCGAGGTTGGGCACGCTCTCGGCCCACGCCCCCTCGGACAGCGTGAGGTTGCGATTCGTCTGGAACGCGACGCTGCCGCCGGCGTGCTCGCGGATCGTGATCAACCCCGTGTAGACGCTGCGGGCGTGGTCCTGCACGGCGCCCTTGAACAGGAGGTCGCTCGTGGTGTGCGGGGCGTCATGATCCTGGATCGTGCGGAAGTCGTGCATCTGCGAGCCCCCCGCGAAGTACAGCGCGACCTGGCGGGTGCTGGCACCGGCGCCGCTCACCCTCGCCTCGGTACGTACACGGGCGTAGTCGCCGCCGAGGGCGACGGTCGCCAGCATGATGCTGGAATCGCGCTCGCCGATCGCCTGCTGGTTGCCGATCTGCCACGTGTCGACACCGAGCTCGTTGACGGCGAGGTACCTCACGCGTGAAGCCTGCTGGGCACGAATGTGCAGCACGGGCACGACGAGGGCGCTGACGCCGTCGGGCGAGACGAACCGCTCGATGACGGTGACCTCGCTGTCGGGTCCGGCGTCGATCACGAGCCGTGGGAACACCGCCGCGCCGGCCGCACTGACCGTGTGTGTCACGGTGATCGGACCCTCCACCACGGCGCCGGCCGGGATGGTGAGCACCACCGGCGACATGAAGGCCGCGTTCAGCTCCGCAAAGGCGTCGGGCGCCTCACCGGGGAACAGGGAGAGGCCACCCGGTGGGAGCTGCGTGCCGACGTGCTCGGCACCGGTGACGACCGTGTCGACGGCCGCCGGACCGAAGCGGTCGAGGTCGAGCTCACCGATGCGGCTGTAGCGCCAGATCTCCTCCTCGGCGGTGGGCAGCTCGGTGGCCGCGAACCGCTCGGCAGCGGCTAGCCGTTGCTCGAGAACGGGGCCGTCCAGACCTGGATCGAGGACGCGGACAGCGTCGGGGGTGAACGCCGGCACGCGGGGAATTCTACTATCCGCGCAGTGGTAATTCCGACGGGGCAACCGCTTGGTCACCGCACGACCGGGCGATCTGGCCGAAAACGGTGACCATGCCGATCTTCTGAGCGCAACCGATCAGCGGCGGCGGCGGAAGGGCCAGAAGCGGCGGCCACCCGCCTTGGCCCGCTCGGTCTCGACCTCGGCGCGGATCTGACTCCCGGCCGCGTTGAGGATCGCCTCGGCCTCGTCGAGCAGGGCGGCGGCCGTGCCGTCGTCGAGCCCGGCGGGCTCCGGTGGGGTCGGCGGGACGGCGAGCGACCCGTGCGCCCAGGCCCGGTCGGCGAGCCGCCGCTCGTAGGCCGGGCAGTTCTCGGGGCACCGCCACGGTGCGTCCGGCGCCAGATCGAGGTTGCACTTGCGGACCGTGTCGCCGCTCGGGTACGTGCGGCTCTCGAAGTTCTTGCACTCCGTCCGCATCGGCATACCTGTACTTTACGCTCACTCGCTGGTGGGGAGGGTCGCGACGTTTCAGCGCCGGACTGACGTGGTAGGTGTGTTGGCGGCGGACGGGCTGTGCTGCGGGCGGAACGACCACAGACCCAAGGAGATCCCCTCATGACCAACGTCCATCCCGATCGCGTCGTCGACGACGCCCTCCAGGAAAGCCTCCCCGACGAGGCCCGCACCCGAAGGACCTGGCTGAGAAACGTCGCTCTCGGTGCCGCTGGTGCTACGGCGGGCGCGATGGTGTTCGGCAAGGATGCCTCGGCAGCCGACGACGATCCATTGACGCTCGGCAACTCCGCGGGGGCCGTGACGACGAACACCAGCTCGACCCCAACCACGCTCGTGTACGGCGGTCCCGAGATCACCGAAGGGCCGAGCGTGCTCGGCGTCAGCGATGCCATCCCGGCCGCCGACGCCCCGTTCCCGGCGAACGTGGGTGGCTATGGCAACGATCTCGTCGCCAACGGCCTGCACGGCTCGACCACGAACCCGCTCGGCTACGGCGCCGTCGTCGCCAACCTCGCGCCCGACGCCGCGACCGGCACCGAGCCGGCACCCAACGGCCTCGCCGTGGCTTCCATGCATGGATCGCAGATCCAGTTCGTCGGGCTGCCCGGCGCGGTGTCGGGCCCCACGACCGGAACGCACGTCCCTGGTGAGCTCTACGCCGACCTCGACGGCACACTCTGGTTCGCGGTCCCGGCAACTCCCGGCGGCACGGGAGTTCGCTGGGTCAAGCTCGCCGGTACGGCGACGGCGGGTGCGTTCCACTCGATCACACCGTCCCGTGCGTACGACTCACGCAAGACGGCGTACACGCTGAACGGACCGCTCGCACCGAACACGAGCCGGGTCGTCAGCCTCGCCGACAGTCACACGACCGAGGGTGCGGTGATCACGACCAACGTCGTGCCGGTCGGCGCCACGGCAGCACACATCAACCTCACGGTGTCGAGCCCGAGCAACAAGAACTTCCTCGCGGTCGCGGCCGGCGACGCGGTGTCGACGCCCACCTCGTTGATGAACTGGGACCTGGGCGTGACCCAGATCGCCAACTCGATCACCGTTCCGCTCGACGGGACGCGACAGATCAAGGTGTTCTGCGGCGATCAGGCCGGC
>DASUEW010000109.1:0-2510 GCA_036274875.1 Ilumatobacteraceae bacterium | reverse complement strand
CGGCGAGGGATCGGAACACCACCGCCATCGACGCCGTGAGGTTCAACATGTCGACGGCGCCGCGCCCCCAGACCTCGCCGTCGATCAGCTCACCGCCGAACGGGTCGTGCCGCCAACCCTGCGGGGAGACCGGGACGACGTCGGTGTGACCCATCAGGCACAGCGACGGTGCGGTCGGGTCAGAGCCCGCGATCCGAGCGACGAGCGACGCCCGGCCGGGCGTCGGCTCGTAGCGCTCGAGCTCCACTCCCGGCGCCGACACGACCTGCTCGATGACGTCGGTGTTGCGGATCTCCTCTCCCGATTCCGGCGTGCCGTCGTTGACGCATTCGTTGCGGATCAGTGTCTGGAGCAGCTCGACGGTGGAGGCGGTGAGGTCATTCGCGGCAGCTGGCGTCACCGCCGCAGTCTCGCACCACGGTGCGCGCGTACGTCACACGACGTAGCGGCGCGATGCGTCGGGGAGCGGATGTGGAACGGGCGTTTGCGAAATAGCGTCAAGCCTCGATGAACCCCGGATTGGCGCGGTGGAAGGTCGGGTTCGACGTCGCTGTCGCGTTCGTGTTCACGGTGTTCTGCCTGGTGGTCACCAACCACATCCCGCCCGAGGACGGCGAGCGCTACGACGGCTGGGGCGTCGCCACGATCGTCGTCGTAGGTGCCGCGCTCGTGCTGCAACGCCGTTTCCCGTACGTGGCGTTGGGCATCGTCATCGCCGGGCTCGCCACGTACACGGTGGCGGACTTCGCCGGCGGGCCCGTGTACCTCGCCCCGCTGGTGCCGCTGTACTCGATCGCCCAGAGGGGCGACCGCCGCCGGACGTGGACCACGGTCGTGGCGACCGTCGTCGTGCTCCTGCCATTCGCGCTGTTCAGCGACAACCCATGGCAGAACTTCGTCTACTTCCTCGCCTTCGCCGGCTGGATCAGCGGGGCGGTGTTCCTCGGCACGGCACACTTCAGCCGCCGGGCCTACCTCGCCGAGCTGGAGCAGCGAGCTCGCTACCTCGAGGAGACCCGTGAGGAGGAAGCCCGGCGACGGGTCGCCGAGGAGCGGTTGCGCATCGCCCGCGATCTCCACGACGTGATCGCTCACGGCATCGCCACGATCCACATGCAGTCGGGAGCGGCGTTGCACGTCGTCGACCGCCAGCCGGAGCAAGCCAAGCCGGCCCTCGCCGCCATCAAGCAGCTCAGCAAGCAGACCCTCGACGAGCTGCGCTCGACGGTGGGTGTGCTGCGCGACGACGAGGATGTTCCGCTGGCGCCCACACCAGGGCTCGACCAGCTCGACACGTTGATCGACAACGCCCGCAGCGCCGGCGTCACGGTCAACGTCGACTGCGCGCCGGGCCCGACGACGCTCCCCGCAGCCGTCGACGTCGCCGCCTATCGCATCGTCCAGGAGGCGCTCACGAACGTGATGCGCCACGCCGGTTCGAACGTGACGGCGACCGTGTCCGTACGCCAGGGCGCCGACGAGGTGCTGGTCGAGGTCGTCGACGACGGCCGCGGCGCCGCATCGTCCGCCGACGCCGAGCGGAGTGCTGGCCACGGCATCGCCGGCATGTCCGAGCGGGCCGTCACGGTCGGGGGGCACGTGGCCGCCGGCCCTCACCCCGGCGGTGGGTTCCGTGTCGTTGCCCGGCTGCCGTTGTCTGGCTCGGTCGTCGGCTCGTCGACAGGATCGGCACCGTGAGAGATGGCCCGATCCGGGTCGTCATCGCCGATGACCAGGTGCTGCTCAGAGCCGGTCTGCGGATGCTGCTCGATGCCGAGGACGACATCGAGGTCGTGGGTGAGGCCGAGGACGGCACGGCGGCGATCGAGCTGACCCGCGAGCTCGTCCCCGACGTGATCCTGATGGACATCCGGATGCCCAATGTCGACGGCCTCGCGGCGACGCGGACGATCGTCGCCGATCCGTCGCTTGCCGCGGTTCGCGTCGTGGTGCTGACGACGTTCGATCTCGACGAGTACGTGTTCGAGGCGATCCGCGTCGGTGCCACCGGGTTCCTGCTGAAGGACGCCGAGCCGACCGACTTGCTGCGCGCCATCAGGTACGCGGCGGTCGGGGATTCACTCGTGGCGCCGAGTGTGACGCGCCGGTTGATCGCCCAGTTCGCCGCCGCGCCCGAGAACCGCACGGTCGACCCGACCGCGCTCGGCGACCTGACCGAACGCGAGCGTGAGATCGTCGCCCTCGTCGCCGGTGGCCTGAACAACGACGAGATCGCCGAGGCGCTGTTCATCAGCCCGGCGACGGCTCGGACGCACGTGAGCCGGGCGATGATCAAGCTCGGGGCCCGTGACCGCGCCCAGCTGGTCGTGTTCGCGTTCGAGTCCGGTCTCGTCGCTCCGCGCTCGGGCTGACTCCGCACCGACCGCTGAGTTCTTGTGCCTACGCCCCCTGACGTAGCGCGAGGAGCCGTGCCGTGACGGACGACGCCGGCCGGATCGAAGCCCACGATGGGAACCATGACATCGACCCCCCTGACGTCGAACCCCGTG
>DASUEW010000108.1:0-3446 GCA_036274875.1 Ilumatobacteraceae bacterium | reverse complement strand
GGAGGGCACGGCGTGACGGCGATGCCGATGAACGTGGCGATCCGGTCGGCGCTCGACGTCATGCTCGATCGCGACGAGCACGTGGTCGTGTTCGGAGAGGACGTCGGGTACTTCGGGGGTGTGTTTCGCTGTACCGAGGGGTTGCAGGCCAAGTACGGAGCGACACGCGTCTTCGACACGCCGATCGCCGAGGGTGGCATCATCGGCGTCGCGGTCGGGATGGGGGCGTACGGCCTGCGCCCGGTCGCCGAGATCCAGTTCGCCGACTACGTCTATCCCGGTCTCGATCAGCTGATCTCGGAGGCGGCGAGGCTGCGGTACCGCTCCGGTGCCGAGTTCACCGCGCCGATCACCGTCCGCATGCCGTCGGGGGGCGGCATCCACGGCGGGCAGACGCACAGTCAGAGTCCGGAGGCGCTGTTCACCCACGTGTGTGGTCTGAAGACCGTGATCCCGTCGACGCCGTATGACGCCAAGGGGCTGTTGATCGCAGCCGTCGAGGCCGACGATCCGGTGGTGTTCATCGAGCCCAAGCGGTTGTACAACGGGCCGTTCGACGGCCACCCCGATCGTCCGATCGTGCCGTGGTCGGCCCACCCGCTCGGCGACGTGCCCGACGGCTACTACACGATTCCTCTCGGTACGGCCGCGGTGCGTCGTGAGGGCGGCGACGTCACCGTGCTCGCCTACGGCACGATGGTGTATGTCGCCGAGACGGCGGCCGCCGAGACCGGCGTCGACGCCGAGATCATCGATCTGCGCACGCTGCTGCCACTCGACACCGACACGATCATCCGGTCGGTGCAGAAGACGGGGCGTTGCGTGATCGTCCACGAAGCGACGCGGACGAGCGGGTTCGGTGCGGAGCTCGCAGCGACCGTGCAGGAGGCCTGCTTCTACCACCTGGAAGCGCCGATCGAGCGCGTCACCGGATGGGACACGCCGTACCCGCATGCCCAGGAGTGGGACTACTTCCCGGGCCCGGCCCGAGTGGGCGCGGCCCTGCGCCGTGTCGTGGAGGCATGACATGAGCGAGTACACGGTGAAGCTGCCCGACGTCGGCGAGGGTGTCGCCGAGGCGGAGATCGTCGAGTGGCACGTGGCCGTCGGCGACACCGTCGACGAGGACGACGCGATCGTCGACGTGATGAGCGACAAGGCCACGATCGAGCTGCCATCGCCGGTCGCCGGCGTCGTGCGCTGGCTCGCCGGCGATGTGGGTGACGTGATCGCGGTCGGCGCCAGCCTGTTCCAGATCGAGGTCGACCCCGGCGCGCCGGCCGGCTCGACCAGTGTCACCACTCCGGTCGTGGCCGATGGCGTGCCCGACGACGCTGCCCTCTCGCCACCGTCGGGACTGACACCCGTCATCGCCGAGCCGCCAGAGACCGCCGCGGCGGGGTCGCGTGCACCGTCGAAAGGGAGCCGGCCGACCGCTGCCCCCGCGGTGCGAGCGCGCGCACGCGACATGGGAGTCGACCTGGGTGCACTCGAGGGGACCGGCCCCGACGGTCGTGTCACCCACGGCGACCTCGACGCCTTACTCAGGTCGACGGCGCGCGCCGCTCCGGCGCGACCGGCCACCCCGGCCGGGGACGACACGGTCGAGGACGTGAAGGTCACCGGGTTGCGCCGCAACATCGCCGAGCGGATGCAGGCGTCGAAGCGTCGGATCCCTCACTTCACCTACGTCGAGGAGGTCGACGTCACCGAGGTCGAGCGGCTGCGGCGCGAGCTCAACGAGACGAGGAGCGAGCTGCAGCCCAAGTTGTCGTTGTTGCCGTTCCTCATGCGCGCGGTCGTGCTCGGGGTGCGCGAGCACCCGGGAATGAACGCCCGCTTCCTCGACGAGGACGGCATCGTGCGCCGGCACACGGCCGTCCACCTCGGCATCGCCGTGCAGACGGACCGCGGGCTCATGGTCCCGGTGGTGAAGCACGCCGGTGCACTCGACGTCTGGGCGAGCGCCGGCGAGGTCGCGCGCCTCTCGGCGGCGGCGCGCACGGCGAAGATCTCGCTCGACGAGCTCACCGGATCCACGATCACGATCACGAGCCTCGGCGCGTTGGGTGGCATCGTGTCGACCCCGGTGATCAACGCTCCCGAGGTCGCCATCGTCGGGGTGAACAAGATCGTCGACCGTCCCGTGTACGTCGGCGACACGCTTGTGCGGCGGCAGATCATGAACCTGTCGTCATCGTTCGATCATCGGGTGATCGACGGAGCCGACGCGGCCGCGTTCGTCCAGACGGTCAGGCGCGTTCTCGAGACACCGGCTCTGCTGTTCGCCGCCGTACCGTGAGTCCGGCGACGATGATGTCGAGGCCCCGCTCGAACGCCATGTCACGGTTCATCGGCCGGTCCATGAGCGAGTGAAGCTGGCGAGGGAGGCGACTGGTGGCAGACACATCGGCGAGCGATGCGGTACGCAAGCGGCAGCGGTTGCGTTTCCGTGATCTCGTGCTGCGCTCGCCGGCGTTCGTGCCAATCGGACAGCGTCTCGTGGCCGACTTCCCGCGGTTCAGTGACAAGCCGTGGCGGCGCCTCCCGGTCGTCCCGGCGCGCCCAGCGCTGCGCATCGAAGGTGCGGTGGCGCACCCGGCCGACGTGCCCTTCGCCGACTTCGACGCGCTCGGGCGGGTCGAGCGCACGGCCGACCTCAACTGCGTGACGACGTGGTGCGTGCGCGGGCTGCGCTGGGGTGGGGTTTCGTTCCGGTCGTTCTACGACGACATCGTGGTGCCGCGCTGCCAACCATCGTCCGACGTGGGCTGGCTCCGCATCGTGGGGCACGACGCGAGGGTGGCCTGCGTCGCGCTCGAGGACGCACTCGGCGACGACGTCCTCCTCGCCGACTCGCTCGATGGCAACCCACTGAACGCAGTACACGGGGCGCCGCTCCGTTTCGTCAGCCCGGCGCAGTACGCCTACAAGAGCGTGAAGCACGTCGCCACCATCGAGCTGTGCGTGGACCAGCCGTCATCGACGGCCGGTCGCAAGGAGCATCCCCGCGCACGGATCGCGCTGGAGGAACGGCACAGCCGGTACCCGGCTTGGCTCGTGCGCTGGCCGTACCGGCTCGTCGCCCCGCTGACGGCGCTGATCGCGGAACGGTCAGCCAGGCCCCGGCGGTGACGGGCCGACGTCTCCGCTGTCGCGCGTGGCCGCTCGGAGCACGGCCGCCAGACGTGCTGCGAGCGGGTGCCGTTCGATCTCGTCGAGTCGCACCGGGAGCGCGAGGCACCAGTTGAGACTGCGGTTCACGGTGCCCGGGATGTTGGGCCGCTCGGTCTCGGCAACGGCGTCCTCGAGGGTCGCGGAGAGGTACGCGGCCGGCGCGCGGGCGAGAAGTTCGTGGGCAGCCGTGACGGCTTCGGTCGCGGTCGCCGTGGGAGCGAGATCGGATGCTTCGGCGAGCCGGGTACGGATCGACGTGTGGGCCTCGG
>DASUEW010000107.1:0-2580 GCA_036274875.1 Ilumatobacteraceae bacterium | reverse complement strand
CAGCTGTTCCTCAACGACAACATCTTCGTCAAGGGCTTGATGACGACGGTCACCATGCTCGAGGTCGACACCGATCCCTCCGACGGCACCGACCCGCCGTTGCAGATCCGCGGGTCGACCGTCACGTGGGGGTTCAACGTCGTCCGGGCGACGCAGCCGATCGCCGCCGACTACGACGCCCAGGCGCCGGTCGTTCCGATCGCGGCCTCCGATCTCGGCGACGAGACGCACAGCGTGGCGTCGCGCGGCTGGTCGATCGCCCCGCTGGTCGTCGCCCACGACGACTACTGGTACAACGCGCCCGACGACCCGATCTTCGAGCGGCGCACCGAGTTCGACTACGACGGCCTCGGCAACGTGCTCGTCGAGCGCGACCTCGGCGCCCCCGACGACGCGTTCGACGACTTGACGACGACGATCACGTACTCGAAGTGCACCGCCGCGACCGACACGCTCAACGGGTGTTGGCCGGTGGCGACGCCGCGGCAGCCGTTCTGGTCGCCGGGTATGTGCGTCAACTGGGCGAGCTACCCGACGAAGGTTTCCGTCGAAGGCGTCGACCGCGACACCAGCTTGCCTGAGCTGCTGCGCGAGCGGATCTCCCCACTGCAGATGTGCGACAACGGCGCTGCCACGGTGCTCGAGGAGCTGGTGTCGGTCGCCGGCGGTGCAACCTACGCGACGACGAACATGACGCTCAACCAGTACGGGGACTACGCGCTGGTGATGGCCCCGCCGGGCGCCGACGGTGTTCGCTACACGGTCCGGTACACCTACGACGCCGACCGCCACAGCAACGTCTCGGCGGTCGAGGAGTTCGACGTCGACGGCGCCGACGCCGCCGACGTCCTGGCCAACGGCCCCAACGCCGGGAACTCGACGGCGGGCATTTCGTCGTCGGCGACGTTCGACCCGCTGTCGGGCCGTGTCGCCTCGCGCACCGATGCCAACGGCGCCACCCGCAGCCACGTCTACGACGAGCACGGCCGCATCGTCGAGACGACGACGATGGCGACCTCGGGCTTCCCGGCGACGAGCCTGATCACGTTCGAGTACAACGCCCACGACCCGAACTACGCCCATGCCATCGCCCGCCACGTCGACACCTTCGACGGCAACGACCCCGCCGGCACCGACGACGCCGCCGGTGAGGACACGACGGCGACGATCGACACGATCACGTTCGTCGACGGCCTCGGCCGGGTGCGCCAGACCAAGCGCGACGCCCGGCTCTCCGTCGCCGGCGCGGCGCCGATCAACACCCGCCAGGTCACCGACGTCGTCGACTTCGACGCCCTTGCCCGCCCGGTCGTCCAGTACGGCCCGACGGCCGACACCGTTGCCGCCACCACGTTCAGCCCGGACGCGGTGAACGGACCGCAGACGGTGACGGAGTGGTTCAGCTACGACCTGTACGCGTCGGTCACCCAACCCGGCGGCCGGACCACTACGTACAACTACCCGTGGGCGACGCTCGAGGGCGTCGACGGCACGAGCCCGCTGCTGGCGTGGACCGAGACGGTCGACCCCGAGGGTCGGTTGCGGGTCGTTGCGCAGGACGTGCGTGACGTCGTGCGCTTCAACATCGACACGGCGGCACCGCGCGAGGATGACGACGGCAACCCGATCCCGCAGGATCCGCCGTTGCAGACGCAGTACGTCGTGAACAGCCTCGGCGAGCTCGAGGCGGTCGTCGACGCGACCGGTCAGGTCTCGACTTACACGTATGACCTCGCCGGCCGGCTGACGAACGCGACCACGCCCAACGGCGGCTCGGTCGACACCGCCTACGACCTCGCTGGACGGCGGGCCGTGACCGTCAACCCAGCGATGGCAGCCATCGGCGAGCAGACGACATACGGCTACGAGCTCAACCGGCTGACCGAGATCGACCATCCGGGGACCGTCGACGACGTCACCTACGAGTACGGGCTCGACAACAGCGACGACCGCTTCACCGCCGGCCGCATCCGCCACATCGAGGATCGCACCCGGCTCGTCGACAACACCTACGACAAGAACGGGGCGATGATCGAGCAGACGGCGATCGTCAAGCGCCACAACTGGGCCCCAGACCTCACCGCCGACCAGCTCGAGAACTTCACGTACACGACGACGTGGACCTACGACGACCTCGGCCGCATCGCCACGGTCGGGTATCCCGATGCCAAGACGGTGTCGTTCGTGCCCGACGGCACGTCCGTCGATCAGCTCGCCTCACCTGCCGAGCTGACCACGCTGCTCGAGACCGCCGAGCTCGACGGGGAGGTCGCCACGTACGACTATGACTCCGGCGGCGTGCTGCGCGAGGTCAGCGGTACCGAGGAGGGGATCCAGTTCGTCACCGAGAACATCCTTCCCGACGACCTCGGCAACCCGAGGACGATCCAGGTCCCCCGCCGCACGACCCACGAGTACCCCTACCTCGTGGACCGGGTGTACGACCCGCGCCTCTTGGCGATCCGCGACGAGATGGGCAACGGGACGATCTCGGAGTACACGTTCGACTCCGAGACGCGTTGGCTCGACGCCAAGAAGACCACCGCGCCCGGATTGACGACAGGGAGCCGAGTCGAGGTC
>DASUEW010000106.1:0-5047 GCA_036274875.1 Ilumatobacteraceae bacterium | reverse complement strand
GTCGATGACGTGCGGGCCGCCGGTGTGCCCGCGACGCTGCACGTCGAGGGCGCGGGCGACTGCCTCAACGCCGGGATCGAGCTGTCGGCCTACCGGGTCGTGCAGGAGGCGCTCACCAACGTCATCAAGCACGCCGGGAAGCCTTCCCGCGTCGACGTCACGGTCCGCTACCTGCCCGGTTCGTTGGCGGTCGAGGTCACCGACGACGGGCGTGGGCTGGCGGCGCGGTCGGGCAACGGTGGGGTGGTCGATGTCTCGGCGGACGGCTCCGGGCACGGCCAGGTCGGCATGCGCGAGCGGGTCGAGCTGTGGGGCGGCGAACTGACCGTAGGCCCCGTCGCCGGCGGCGGGTACCGCGTCAAGGCGCTGCTGCCGTACGGTGACGCCGAATGACTATTACTGCGTTCCCCGGCCACGCAGGCCGTTCTTGGCCGCTCCTCGGCTGGCGCCTCGTCGCTCGCATCGGTGACATGGTTGACCAGTGACGATCCGGGTGGTGGTGGCCGACGACCAGGCGCTCGTGCGCAGCGGCTTCACCATGCTGCTGTCGGGCGAGGACGACATCGACGTCGTCGGCGAGGCGGGCAACGGCGCCGAGGCAGTAGCGCTCGCGGCCAGCGAGCGGCCGGACGTGATGCTGATGGACGTTCGGATGCCCGTGATGGACGGCCTCGAGGCGACCCGCCGGATCGCCGGCGACGAGTCGCTCGCCGCAACGCGGGTCATCATCCTCACCACGTTCGACCTCGACGAGTACGTGCACGAGGCGCTGCGCGCCGGCGCCAGCGGGTTCTTGCTGAAGGACACGTTGCCAGTCGACCTGCTGAACGCGGTGCGGGTGGTCGCCGACGGCGACGCGCTGATCTCACCGAGGATCACCCGCCGTCTGATCGAGGAGTTCGCCCGCCGCCCGGAGCCTGCCGCGGCGGCCGCAGCCGTCGCTTCTCTCGGGCAGCTCACCGATCGTGAGCGCGAGGTACTCGAGCTCGTCGCCAAGGGCCACTCGAACGCCGAGATCGCGGCGGAGCTGTTCGTGAGCCATGCCACGGTCAAGACCCATGTCAGCCGCCTGCTGATGAAGCTCGATGCCCGCGACCGGGCGCAACTCGTGATGATCGCCTACGAGACCGGCGTCGCATCCCCCGGCGCCGCCTGAGTCGCGTGCTCGCCGTACCGCAGACGTGGACCGTGCGGGCACGCAACCTGCCCGAGCATGCGGGGAACGTGATCCACACCGACGCCGGCGCACGGGCGGCGGGATACCCGCGCGCGCTCGTCGCCGGCGTGACGACGTATGCCTACTTGACGCATCCGATCGTCGCCGCGTGGGGCCTCGACTGGTTGGCGAAGGGCGGCGGCGAGGTCCGCTTCGACGCCCCGGTCTTCGAGCACGACGATGTGGTCTGCACCCCGACCGTCGAGGATGACGCCGTCGTCGTGGAGGCGCGGTGCGGTGATGACGTGGCGCCGCGGGCGACGCTGCGCGCAGTCGCCGATGGCGGACCACCTCCACCACCCGGCAACGGGCGGCGCGATGGCACCCGGTTGACCTCGCGGCAGATCGAGCTCGCGGATCTCTGGGGCGTCGACTACGGCGAGCGGGCCGGCGACGACCTCGACGTCTACCGGCGCGATGGCGTCGTCCATCCCGCGGTGTGGCCGGCGCTGGCGAATCGCGTCGTCGCGGCCGATCTCGTGCATGGCCCGTGGATCCATGTCCGCTCCGTGATCCGCCATCACGGACTGGCGCCAGCCGGATCGGTCGCCGACGTCCACGCCGTCGTCATCGACCGGTTCCGGCGACGCAGTGGTGAACGGGCGATCGTCGACGTGCGGATCGAGATCGACGGCCGTCCCGTCGCCTCCCTCGAGCACGAGGCGATCATCGCCCTGCCCTGATCAGACCCCATGCGCGCACCCCCTGGCCATGATCGGGCCTGTCGGATGACCGAGACGGATCATGGAGGTGGATCATGAAAGTGCTGGTGGCGACGAAAGAGTCCCAGGGTGAACTGCCAGGTGACTACTCGTGGACGGTAGAGGGCGAGCTGGTGACAGCACTGGTCTGCGAGTGCCGCACACCCAAGAAGTGTGGATGCGGCCGGGGCTTTCCCGGCTTGGCAAGTGCCAGAGCCACGACCACGGCGATGGTGGTCGACCGGCCCGAGCTCGACCGTGACGAACTGTGGGACGTGCTGTACGACGCCATCGACCGGCAGGGCTGGATGGCGCACCTCGATCCCGATGAGGCCGAGGAGCTCGTCGACGAGCACCTGGCGTGCATCGAGATCGTGTGCGCCAACTACCCCGTCGGCACCATCGTCGGCCGGTGGGGCACCAAGGTCTGGTCCCGGTCCGAATCAGCCGCCGCCTGACGGCGCGGTGCAGTGGGACGGGGGCATATTGGTTACCATATGGTCATGGCGCGAAAGCAGGTCCTCGTCCAGCTCGACGATCTCCTCATCGATCGGCTCGATCAGCTCGCTCGCGACCTCGGAACCAACAGATCCGAGCTGCTCCGTCGCGGGGCCCAGGCGGTCATCGAAGCCGAAGATCTCGCGGCGGCGGATCGCGAGCTCGTGGCCGCGTATCGCCGCCACCGGCCGGACCCCGCGCTCGTCCAGTCGGCGGCTCGCCTGGCGGCTCGCACCGCGCCACCGTGGTAGCGCGAAACGACATCTGCTGGGCCGATCTCGGCCCGCCGGCCGGACGTCGCCCCGTGTGCGTGCTCACACGCGACGCGGCGATCGGTGTTCTCACCGCGATCACGTGTGCCCCGATCACGCGGACGATCCGTGGGATCCGCTCGGAGGTCGAGATCGGCAGCGACGAAGGTCTGCCCGAGCCGTGCGTGATCAACTGCGACACCATCATCACGATCCCCGTGGCGGAGCTCGATCCCGAGCCGGTCGGTCGGCTCGACGAGGTGAAGCGCGCCGCGCTCGACCGGGGGATTCGCTACGCACTCGACGTCGTCTACTGACGAGATCGATCGACAGGGGGTGTCAGGCGTCCCAGCCGGCGCGTGTTGGCGGCATGTGGCTGGCGCCGTTCGTTTCCGGGACGACGCCGAGCACTTGGTGGACGGCGATGTTGTTGTCGTCGAAGTTGTTGACCGAACCCGACATGTACAGCAACCACACCCGGGCCCGCCCTTCGCCGACCAACTCGACCGCCTCGTCCCAGTTCCGTTCCAGGTTGGCGACCCACTCGCGCAGCGTCGCCGCGTAGTGCTCGCGCAGGCTCTCGACGTCGCGCACCTCGAACCCGGCCCGCTCCATCGACAACACGGTGTTGCCGACGTCGAGCAGCTCGCCGTCGGGGAACACGTACCGGTACACGAATCCGCGCCGGCGCAGGCGCGACCCACCGACCGTCGAGATGGCGTGGTTCAGCATCCGACCGCCCGGTCGGAGCAGCGAACGCAGGATGCCGAAGTAGTCGTCCATCTTGCGCTCCCCCACGTGCTCGGCCATGCCGACCGACGAGATCGCGTCGAACGGCCCGTCGGCGACACGCCGGTAGTCCTGGATCCGGATCTCCACCCGGTCGGAGACGCCGGCGGCTTCGACCCGCCGCCGTGCTTCCGCGGCCTGCTCGTTGCTGATCGTGACGCCGACGACCCGCGCGCCGTGGTTGGTCGCGGCGTGGATCGCCATCGATCCCCAACCGCATCCGACGTCGAGCAGGCGAGCACTGGGGCGATCGCGCAGGCCGAGCTTGCGGCAGATCAGCTCGTGCTTGGCCGCTTGGGCGTCCTCCAACGACATACCGCGGTCGGCGAACCGGGCGCACGAGTACGTCATCGAAGGGCCGAGCACGAGTGAGTAGAACTCGTTGCCGACGTCGTAGTGATGGCTGACCGCGACCTTGTCGCGACGGATCGAGTGGCGCCGTCCGCGGGGCACGATCTCCTCCCGGGGCGGCGGCAGCGGCTTGCCGAGGGCGCCGAGCGAGCGCAGCGCGGCCACCGCCTTCGGCCCGGCCACGAGGCCGTTCCTGATCTCGGACGCGGTGGGGTCTTGATCGGATTCGGTCGGCAGCGACGCCTGGAACGCGCGCAGCACCTCGCCGATCGGGCCGACGAAGTCGAGATCGCCGGAGATGTAGGCGCGCGCGAACCCGAGCTCGCCCGGTGCCCACATGATCCGCCGCAGCGCATCCGGCGTGTTGAGCACGAGCTGGCCCGGACCGTCGTGCGGACCGATCGTGCTGCCGTCCCAGAACACGAGCTGCAACCTGGGCGGACCTTGGAACACGGCGTCGATCATCGGCGCCGCGATCTCGGCCGCGGTCGGGCCGGCCGCCGTCGCGATCGTGTCGAACGCGGTCGCCGATCGAGGCTCGAGCGCTGACTCCCGAACATCTGTGGTCATGACACCTCCGTGAACCCTCGGTGAGGTCGCGATACTGCCGCAATATCGGTGTCATCGACGACCGGGATCAATCGGCCGTGACTTGGCGGTCGATCCAGTCGAGGTACGAGTGGGTTCCGGTGATCGGCACCATCGTGATCGCCGGGAGCTCGTAGGAGTGGAGCTCGCCCACCAGCCGGGCGATGTGCTCGAACCGGTCGGCCCGGGTCTTCACCAACAGCAGCACCTCGCGATCGTCGCGGATCGCGCCATCCCACTCGTAGACGCTGTCGATCGCAACGCTCTGCACGCACGCCGCCAGGCGTTGCTCGACCAGGTGATGGGCGATGGCGCTCGCCTCGCTCACCGATCCGCAGGTGATCTGGATCTCGCCGTGGTCGTTCATGTGCCAAGCGTCGCGCGCCCTGGCCGCAGGTCAGCGATGGTCGGGGATGCGATCGATGTTGACCGCGTAACCGCCGCCTGGCACCCACGGATCACCTTCCCACGTGCTGAACCGCGCCACGTGTTCGAGCCCTGCGCCGGCCGCTGCCGCGGCGTAGGAATCGACGCCGAACGACCGGTCGAGCTGAAAGCCGGCGATCAGGTGCCCCCCGGGCGCGACATGACGGGCCATGTTGGCGACCACCGTTGCCTCGGTGCCCGGCTCGACGAAGATCATCACGTTGCCC
>DASUEW010000105.1:0-2043 GCA_036274875.1 Ilumatobacteraceae bacterium | reverse complement strand
GGGGGCGGCTTCCTCGGGCTCGGCGGCGCCCTCCTCGGGCACCACCTCAGCCTCGATGATTTCCTCGCCGGCGTATTCCTTGCCGGTTTCCTTACCGGTCTCCTCGCCGGAAACGGGCTCGTCCTCCGGACGCTTCTTCTTGTCGTCTGCCATTACTTCTTCGCTTCGTCCTCGTCGTCGACAACCTCGGCGTCGACAACATCTTCGTCAGAGGAGGCGGGCTGCTCGGCGCCGGCTTCCGGAGCGGCCGAGGCATCCGCCTGGCTCTTCGCGTAGATGGCCTCGCCGATCTTGCCCTGGCTCTCGTTGAGCTTGTCGAACGCCGTCTTCACGGCGGCGTCGTCCTCTCCGGCGAGCGCGGACTTGAGCGCGTCGACGTCGCCGCGCACCTCGGACTTGACGTCCTCTGGCAGCTTGTCGTCGTTCTCCTTGAGCAGCTTCTCGATCGAGTAGGCGAGCTGCTCGGCCGTGTTGCGCGTCTCGGCGGCCTCGCGGCGGCGCTTGTCTTCCGCGGCGTGCTCTTCGCCTTCGCGCACCATGCGCTCGATGTCTTCCTTCGCCAGCGCGGTGCCGCCGGTGATGGTCATCGACTGCTCCTTGCCGGTGCCCTTGTCCTTGGCGGACACGTGCACGATTCCGTTGGCGTCGAGGTCGAAGGTGACCTCGACCTGCGGGATGCCGCGCGGGGCCGGCGCGATGCCGGTCAGTTCGAACGTGCCCAGGTTCTTGTTGTCGCGGGTGAACTCGCGCTCGCCCTGGAAGACCTGGATCGCCACGGACGGCTGGTTGTCGTCGGCCGTGGTGAACGTCTCGCTGCGCTTGGTCGGGATGGCCGTGTTGCGCTCGATCAGGCGCGTCATGATGCCGCCCTTGGTCTCGATGCCGAGGCTCAGCGGGGTGACGTCGATGAGCAGAACGTCCTTGCGCTCGCCCTTCAGCACGCCGGCCTGGAGAGCGGCGCCCACGGCGACGACCTCGTCCGGGTTGACGCCCTTGTTCGGGTCCTTGCCGCCGGTCTCGGCCTTGACGAGGTCGTAGACGGCGGGCATACGGGTCGAACCGCCGACGAGCACGACGTGGGCGATGTCGGCGACCTTGATGCCGGCCTCACGGATGACGTCCTGGAACGGCTTCTTGGTGCGGTCGAGCAGGTCTTCGGTCATCTTCTCGAACTGGGCGCGGGTGAGCGTCTCGTCGAGGTTCGCCGGGCCGTTCTCGGTCAGCGAGAGGTAGGGCAGCTGGATGCTGGTCGACATGCTCGACGACAGTTCCTTCTTGGCCTGCTCTGCGGCCTCCTTGAGGCGCTGCTTGGCGATCTTGTCCTTGGAGACGTCGACGCCGGTGGTTTCCTTGAACTTCTTGATCAGGTGCTCAACGATGCGCTGGTCCCAGTCGTCGCCGCCGAGCTTGTTGTCGCCGGCGGTCGAGCGCACCTGGATGGTCGAGAACTCGTCGTCCTTGCCCACCTCGAGGAGGGAGACGTCGAACGTTCCGCCGCCGAGGTCGAAGACCAGGATGAGCTCGTCTTCCTTGCCCTTGTCGAGGCCGTAGGCGAGGGCGGCCGCGGTCGGCTCGTTGATGATGCGGAGCACGTTGAGCCCGGCGATCTCACCGGCCTCTTTGGTCGCCTGGCGCTGGGCGTCGTTGAAGTACGCGGGAACGGTGACGACGGCATCCGTCACGGTGTCGCCCAGGTACGCCTCGGCGTCACGCTTGAGCTTGGCCAGGATGCGGGCCGAGATCTCCTGCGGCGTGTACTTCTTGTCGTCGATGGCGACGGACCAGTCGGTGCCCATGTGGCGCTTGACCGACGCGATGGTGCGGTCGACGTTGGTGACGGCCTGGCGCTTGGCGGTCTCGCCGACCAGCACCTCGCCGTCCTTCGTGAAGGCGACCACTGACGGGGTCGTGCGGAATCCTTCGGCGTTTGCGATGACGGTGGGTTCTCCACCCTCGAGGACGGCCACCACAGAGTTGGTGGTTCCGAGGTCGATGCCTACTGCACGAGCCATGTGTGCGTTCTCCTTCAAAGTAAATGTTGCC
>DASUEW010000104.1:0-9262 GCA_036274875.1 Ilumatobacteraceae bacterium | reverse complement strand
GAGAGCAATTACTCGACCATCGGATTCGACATCGGCGACGCGAGGATCAGCATCGGCCTTGTGATCGACGCCGCGATCAGTTTCGTCGCCGTGGCGTTCATCCTGTATCTGATCCTCAGGGCGTACAACAAGTGGAGGAAGCCGGAGGAGGCCGTGGCCGGTCCCACCGAGATCGAGTTGCTCGCCGAGATCCGCGACGCGCTGCGTAGCCGCTGAACCCGCGAACCTCACCGCCCTGATCCTGGGCCCGCGCCCGCCGCTGGCCCAGGATCAGGTTCAATGTCCCGATGCGCCGCCGCCCCGAGATCCTGCTGTTGGCGCTCGTCCTCGGGGCCTGCGGTGGCGAGGAGCTCGCCGCCCGGCCCGCTCCTGTCGGCACGGTGGGCGGCGTCGGTGTGCTCCCCGAGGTGCTCAGTCGGTCGCCTGCGCTCGGCGTGACGACCACGTCGTCGACGGTCCCCCGTCCGACGGTCACGGTCGACCGCACAGAGCTGCCGCCGATCGGTGAGCGCGTCGAGGGCAATCGCCTGATCATGATCGGTGACTCGATCCTGGCGTCGACGTCGCGCCGCTACACGGGCGAGATGTGCCTCGGGCTGGTGCCGCTCCACTGGGCGGTCGAGGTCGACGCCGAGAAGAGCCGGTTCATCGACTTCGGAACGCGGGTGTTGAACGCCAGGCTCGATCCCGAGGCCGGCGTCGACTGGGATGTGGCGGCCGTCTTCCTCGGCACCAACTACGGCGGCGACATCGATGTGTACACGCGCGAGCTCGATCGGATCCTCACGCGGCTGGCGCCGCGGCCGACGCTGCTGTACACGGTCACCGAGTTCAGACCGAACCGGGCCGACGTCAATGCCGCGATCCGCAGCATGTTGACGTACTACCCCAACGTGCAGCTCATCGACTGGGCCAAGCTCACCGCGGACGATCCGGGCCTGCTCGGCAGCGACGGGTACCACCTGAGCCCGGCCGGGATCTCACGGCTCGTGCTCGAGACCGCGGCCGCACTGGGTGCCGCGCCGACCGGGGGCGGCGGTGATTGCCTGAGCAGCCGGTTCACCGACGATTCCGCCGGGACCGTTCCCGGTGGGCGAAGCGGCGGGACTCCGACGACGGCCGGCGGAACCCGGCCACGAGCCACGACCACCACGACGACCGGCGGACCGACGACAGTTCCGCCGAGCGGGTCGACCACCACCGGTCCGGCGACGTCGAGCGTGACGACCGTCCCGCCCGCGACGACCGCCGCCGCGACGACGACCGCGCCTCCGGTGACGTCGCCGCCGACGACCCAGGTCACCACACCACCGCCGCCGACGACTCTGCCCGTGATCACACTTCCCGAACAGGATCCGCCGACACTCCCCTGATGACGGCCGCGACCCGAGCGTGGGGTCAGCCGCGCAGAGCGCCGAACGGCTCCAGGTTGCGCAGGATCGTGAACACCACTGCCACGAACGCCAACCCGAGCCACGCCGGGATGGCCGCCCGGTGTACCCACGCCGCCCGACGACCGGCGCAGTCCATCACCCACGCGATCCACATCGTCACGAGCAGCACCACGATGGGGATGACGAGCGCGTGGTACCCGAGCGCCTCCCTGATGTCACCGTGCAGCAGGTGATAGGTGGCGCGGGTGAGGCCGCACCCCGGGCACCACCAGCCGGTGACGGAGCGGACCGCGCAGGCCGGATAGGTGCCGGCCGACGCTGGGTCGATCGCGGCGACGTACACCCCGGCGCCGATCGCGCAGCAGCCGACGGCGATCGGCCCCACCAACGACACGGTGAGCGCGCGGCGGCCCGGTGACGCCCAACTCGTGCTCGTCGTCACACATGCGACCGTAGCCTGGTCCGATGCTGCAGGCGCAGGAGCTCTCGGTGGAGGTGGGTGGTCGACTTGTCGTCGAGTCCGCCAGCTTCACCGTCATGTCCCGCGACAAGGTCGGCATCGTCGGGCGCAACGGCGCCGGCAAGACGAGCCTGTTCCGGGTGCTCGGCGGTGCTGTCGAGCCGGCGGCCGGGCGCGTGATCCGCAAGGGTGGGTTCGGCTACCTGCCCCAGGATCCCCGGATCGCAGGCGTCCTCGACGGCCGCACCGCCGTGACCCACGTGCTGTCGGGCCGCAGCATCGACGAGCAGCTGGAACGGATCGAGAAGCTCCGGCTCGAGATGGAGGAGCGACCCGACGAGCGCACCGTCGACCGGTACTCGCGAGCCGAGGAGATGTTCCGCGTCGGAGGCGGGTATGCAGCCGAGAGCGAGGCGCGCTCGATGGCGGCCGGGCTGGGGATCGACGAAGACCGCATCGACTTGCCGATCGGGGTGCTGTCGGGCGGCGAGCGCCGGCGGGTCGAGCTGGCCCGGATCCTGTTCGCCGGCAGCGACGTGCTGTGCCTCGACGAGCCGACGAACCACCTCGACATCGACGCCAAGGAATGGCTGATGGGGTTCCTGCGGCAGTACCGCGGGGCGTTGCTCGTCATCAGCCACGACCTCGAACTGCTCGACGAGGCGATCACCCGCGTGCTGCACCTCGACCGTCCCACGGAGGATGCCGTCGGACACATCTCGGAGTACAAGGGCACCTACAGCCAGTACCGCACGGCGCGGGCCGAGGACGAACGCCGCCTCGCCAAGAAGGCCGCCCTACAGGCCAAGGAGATCGCCCGCATGCAGACGTTCGTCGACCGCTTCGGGGCGAAGGCGTCGAAGGCGACACTCGCTCACAGCATGGAGAAGCGCATCGCGCGCCTCGAATCCAGCCGGGTGCGCGAGCAGCGTGGCGACAAGCAGATGTCGGTGCGGTTCCCCGATCCGCCGACGCCGGGGCAGACGGTCGTCAGGGCGCACGGGTTGTCGAAGGGCTACGGCGGTCCGCCGGTGTTCGAGGACGTCGACTTCGATCTCGGCCGCGGCGAGCGGCTGCTCGTGCTCGGCCTGAACGGCGCCGGCAAGACGACCCTGTTGCGCATCCTCGCCGGCGAGACCAAGGCGGATCTCGGTCTGTTCGACTACGGCCACAACGTGACGGTCGGGTACTACGCCCAGGAGCACGACAACCTGCGCATCGAGGACTCGCTGCTCGACAACATCCGCGCCGAGGTGCCGCCCGGCGTCGTGCTCACCGAGACCCAGTTGCGCGGACTGCTCGGGATGATGGGCCTGACGGGCGAGAAGGTGTTCCAGGAGTCCGGCACGCTGTCGGGCGGCGAGAAGACCAAGCTCGCGCTGGCGATGCTGATGGTGGGCCGCAACAACCTGTTGCTGCTCGACGAACCGACCAACAACCTCGACCCGGGCTCGCGCCAGGCCGTCGCCGATTCGCTCGGATCGTGGAAGGGCTCGATCATCTTCGTCAGCCACGACACCGAGTTCGTCGAACAGCTCTCGCCCACGAAGGTGCTCCTGATGCCCGACGGCGACGTCGACTACTTCTCCGAGGACTGGCTCGACCTCGTCAGCCTCGCCTGACAACCCGAACTCGTGAAGTTTCGGCGCCGTAGCGGCGCCGAAACTTCACGAGATCAGGTCGGGTCAGGTGATCGAGACCGGCGTGGAAGCGGCCGCCTCGGTCTTGACCTGTTCGAAGAAGTCGTTGCCCTTGTCGTCGACGACGATGAACGCCGGGAAGTCGACAACCTCGATCTTCCACACGGCCTCCATCCCGAGCTCGGGGTACTCGAGCACGTCGACCTGTGTGATGTTGTCGAGCGCCAGCCGGGCGGCCGACCCACCGATCGATCCGAGGTAGAACCCGCCGTGCTCGCGGCACGACTCGGTCACCTGAGGGGACCGGTTGCCCTTGGCGAGCATCACCATGCTGCCCCCGGCGGCCTGGAACTGCTCGACGTAGCTGTCCATCCGACCGGCCGTCGTCGGGCCGAACGATCCCGACGCGTAGCCCTCTGGTGTCTTGGCCGGTCCGGCGTAGTAGACGCAATGGTCGAGCAAGTACTGCGGCATCGGCCCGCCGGCGTCGAGCCGCTCCTTGATCTTGGCGTGGGCGATGTCGCGGGCCACGACCATCGGTCCGGTCAGCATCACTCGAGTGCGCACCGGGTGCTTCGAGAGCTCGGCGCGGATCTCGACCATCGGCCGCGTGAGGTCGATGCGGACGACCTCCGCGCCATCGATCCGATCGAGGTCGTCGAGGTCGTCGGCGGTGACATCGGGGAGGAAGCGCGCCGGATCGCGTTCGAGCTCTTCGAGGAAGATGCCGTCGCGGGTGATCTTGCCGACCGCCTGCCGGTCGGCCGAGCACGACACTGCGATCGCCACCGGGCAGCTCGCTCCGTGACGCGGGAGCCGGATCACGCGCACGTCGTGGCAGAAGTACTTGCCGCCGAACTGGGCGCCGATCCCGGTGGTCTGCGCCAGCCGCAGCACCTTGCGCTCGAGCTCGATGTCGCGGAACGCGTGCCCCGACGCCGAGCCGGTGGTCGGCAGCGTGTCGAGGTACTTCGTCGAGGCCAGCTTCGCCGTCTCGACCGCGTACTCGGCCGACGTTCCGCCGATCGCGACCGCCAGGTGGTACGGCGGGCACGCCGCCGTCCCGAGCGTCTGCATCTTGTCGAACAGCCAGGGCAACAGCGCGGCCTCGTTCAGCAACGCCTTCGTCTCCTGGTAGAGGTAGCTCTTGTTGGCGCTGCCGCCTCCTTTGGCGATGAACAAGAACTTGTACTCGTCGCCGTCGGTCGCCGCGATCTTGATCTCGGCGGGGAGGTTGTTGGCGGTGTTGCGCTCGTCGTACATCGTGATCGGCGCCAACTGGCTGTAGCGCAGGTTGCTCGTCAGATACGTCTCGTACACGCCGCGCGCGATGGCCTCCTCGTCGCCGCCACCGGTGAAGACCCGCTGACCTTTCTTCGCCTTGACGATGGCGGTTCCCGTGTCCTGGCACATCGGCAGCACGCCACCCGCCGCGATCGCCGCGTTCTTCAACAGGTCGAGGGCGACGAACCGGTCGTTGTCACTGGCCTCCGGGTCGTCGAGGATCGTCTGTAGTTGTCGAAGGTGCGCCGGGCGGAGGAAGTGGGCGATGTCGTGCATCGCCTCGGCCGTCAGGCGCGTCAGCGCGCTCGACTCGACCTTGACGAACGTGCCCTCGCTGGTCTCGAACGTCGAGACCCCTTCGGTCGAGACGAGCCGGTACGGCGTGCTGTCCGGCCCCAGCGGCATGATCTCGGTGAAGGCGAACTCGGCCATGGCCGTGACGATACGGCTCGGCACCGGCCGACTCCTCACGGCGGCGCGGCGGTGAAGAAGCGCGGCGAGTACAGCCCGGTCAGCATGCCCTCGAACGTGTTGCGCGAGAGCCCCAGGATCAGCGATCCGTTCGGCGCCCGCCACGGCACGATCGATGCGAAGTACGTGTTGCAGTTGGAGCACTCGGTCGGGACGGCGATCGTGCGGTACGTGCGCCATGGCCCTTGCGCCGATGGTGCCACGTCGAGGTAGATCGTGTCGCCCCACCAGTCGCCCTCCTTCGTGACGGCGACGAATTGGCTGCCGTCGAACACCACCTGGGCGGGGTTCACGAGCCGGTTCTCACGCGGGATGACGGGTACAGCAGCCGCCCGGTCGGAGACCCACGCCGAACCGTTCCAGTACTCGAGGGCGACGTCGAAACGGCCGCGTGGCACGCGTGCGACGTTGACGTTCGGCGTGCAATCGAAGTCGTGGGCGTACAGGGGTGGGTCGCTGAAGTCCAGCGGATCCCACCCGAACTGCCGGTAGCAGTGCGAGTAGAGATAGGTGTACGACGCGTCCGACGTGACCGCGAACCCGTATAGGGCATTCGAGTTGTCGCTGGCGGGCTCGAACGCCGAGACCGACATGTCGGAGAGGTCGATGGAGACGTTCCAGGTCGCGATCGGCTCGGTCCACGACAAGTACCTGGGACCGCGCTCGAGCATCTCGGCGAAGAGCAGGTGGAACTTCCCGTCAGCGCCCATGTCTCCGCCGAGCGGCCAGTACCAATGACGCATGGTGTTGGTCGCGGAGTGCAACACGTAGTTGCCGGGCGAGGCGAAGTTGCCGCTCTGAAGGACGCTGAAGCAGTTCCCGTTCTGGATCAGCCCGGCGTTGTGGGCGAACGTGGAACCGGCGCGTGATCGCAGGAGCACGTCCTGGAACATCCACAGTGTCCGACCGTCCGGGAGCGCATACGCCCGTTGGTAGTCGGCCCCCATGATCGGGTCGCCAGACGCGAGGAACGCGGTCAGCGACGCCGGGCCCGTGTCTGGAATGCAGACCGGTGGTCGCACGTTGGTGGGTGCATCGCCGGTGGTCGGCGAGACCATGCTGCCGACGAACCAGCCGGCGAGGTCGACGACCAGGTCGGCGCCGCCGAACGAGGTGACACCGATCCCCGACGGTGAGATGGGGACGATCGCCATGTTGGCGGCGGTCTGGAACCTGGCGCCCGCATTGACGGTGCTCGTCTCCGGCACGGCCGTCCGAGCGGCATACGCGGTCAGGAACCCCCACGCATGGGCGCCGACCAGCGTGACGTTCACGACCACCGACGAGGCGCCGGTCACGGGGACCGGGACCTCGATCGCGCCATCCGGCCAGATCGGGTCGGCGACGCGAGTGTCGACGAGACGCTGGGGCGAGTCGGCAGGAACGAAGAGTCCATCCGTGGAGTCGGGGGCCGACGGGCCGGTGAACCACCCCGTGACGTCGACGATGAGGTGGCCCCCGCTGTGTGAGTACACGTTCAGGCCAGCCGCCGAGATCGGAACGATGCTCGCCGCGGCGCGGGTCTGGCCGGCGCGGTCGGTGTTGAGCAGCGACGCCTCCGGCCGCGGTGAGCCGGCGGGATAGGCGGTGAAGAAGCCGGGCTGGTTGGGCGCCGTGGTGGTGACGTTGATCGCCAACGCGACGGCGTCGGTCGGTACATCGGGAGGCGGCATGACATTGATCGTCTCGCCGGGTTGCAGCGGTCGTCCGAAGTCCGCCCATCGGCTGTCGAACACGCGACGGGCGGTGATCGGCACGTACCGACCGGCGCTCGCGCTCGACGCCGGCCGGAACCAGCCGGTGACATCGACGATGATCTGCGCCGGCGCCGACGCCGCGATGTCGATCGCCCCACCGGTCCCGAGCTTCACGATCGCTCCGTTGGCGCGGTCCTCGAAGGCGCCGAAGTTGACCGTCGACGCGTTCGGCAACGGCTGTCCGGTCGGCCACGCAGTGAGGAAGCCGCTGGCCTGCGCCTGCGTCGCGGTGACGGTCACGGCGACCGCGGTCGCGTCGGCTGGCACACCGCACTTGCCCACGATCGAGATGCGGACCCGGTCGGGCAACCTGGCCGACACGCCGGTTCCGTTGCGGCTGTCCGCCACTCGGCACGGCGTCACCGATTCGAGCTTCGATGTGATCGTGGCGGCGGCGAGGCGTGGCGATTCAGCTGCGGTTGGGACCAACGTGGCGAGCATCGCCGCGACGGTGATCCGAGCGGCGCACCGGAGGTGGGTCATCGCGAAACGTCAAGGTCTTCGGTGGGAGGGTAGTCGTGCGTTGCGTGCGCCGGACATCGGATCCGAACATCGGATCCCGAGGTCAGACGAGCTCCTCGATGATCAGCGCGATCGCCGACGTGGCGCACAACGCCAAGATGAAGCGACGCGCCCGGTCGCCGTGAAGGTGACCTGTCAGCCAGTTCGAGCCGGCGAAGCCGAGTACCACGCCCGGCAGGAGCAGCAACGCGAGCTCCCACTGGCGGCGGCCGACCTCGCCGGACACTGTCAGGCCGACCAACGACATCACGGCGCCGACACCGAAGAACAGCGCGAGCGTGGCGCGTGCGGCGAGTGGATCGGCGTTCTGGTACGTGATCGCCATCGGTGGGCCACCGACGCCGGTTGCGGTACCGGTGAAGCCCGACGTGACGCCGGCGATCACCAGCGCCCGCGGTGTGGGGCGGAAGTGCACTCCCGTCACCGACGCGACGACGGCGAGCAGCACCGACCCCGACACGAGAAACGCGAGTTCGCGGGGTCCCGCCCAGGCGGTGGCGATCGCTCCCAGCACCACACCCGGCGCCCGCCCGAGCAGCGCCAGGCCGGCGCCGCGCCGGTCGATGTGACGGTGCTCCTGCAGGATCACCCCCAGGCTCAGCGGGAGCACCGAGATCACGATCGCGCCGGGGATGAACCCGTGATCGACGATCGCCAGCAACGGCGACGCGATCATCCCCATACCGATCCCGAGCGCGCCCTGCACGGCGGCACCGACCAGGACCAGCGCGACACACGCGACGGCCAGCCAGATCGGGAGCCCGACGACCATCAGCCGAGGATCACCCCGGGTGGTCGCCGAGGCGCTGTGGTGGGGCGGTGGCGGGATCAGCGGGCCAGTGGTGTTTCGGGTACCGGCCCGCCATGTCCTTGCGGACGTCGGTCCACGAGCCCGCCCAGAAGCCCGGGAGATCGGACGTGATCTGGATCGGGCGGTCGGCGGGTGAGAGGAGCGTGAGCACGATCGGAGTCGTCCCGGCGAGCGGGTGCACGGTGACTCCGAACAGGTCCTGGACGCGCACGCTCGCACCCGGCGAGTCGGCCGAGTAGTCGATCGGTACGACGCGACCGCTCGGCAGTTCGAGCCGCGGCGGTGCGATGCGGTCGAGCTCGGCGCCGGCCGGCCACGGGAGCTGCGCGCGGAGCACCGTGGCGACGTCGAGCCGCTCGAGATCGCGACGTCCGGTCGCCCCGACGAGGTACGGCGCCAGCCAGGCGTCGAGTGTTCCGACCAGCGTGGCGACGCTCCAATCCGGCCACGGGTCGCCGATCGTGCGGTGCAGGAACTCGACGCGCTCGCGGAGCCGGATCGAGTCCGCGGTCCATCCCAGCACGGCGAGCTGCGTTGCGCGCACGCGTTGCACGAGTGCGGCCACGGTCGCCTCGCCGGGCGTGGGCGGACGGCTCTGGCTGCCGAGGCGGATCGAGCCGAGCCGGCGTTCGACGTTCTCGACGAGATCGTCGCGGCTCGACACCCAAGCGAGCGTTCGCGTCTCGTCGAGGTCGTCGCCGAACACCGATACCACGTCATCGGCATCGACCGCCGCGCCGAGCCGGATCCGGGCGCGGTCGCGTTTGCCATCGAGGTCGGCGGCCACCACGAACGCCTCGGACGCCAGCGGATCGCCGTCGGGGAGCCACGCCCCTGATCCGGTGCGGAGCTGGAACTGTCCGGCGCGGCGTCGCCCGGCCAACCGGTCGGGGAAGGCCAGCAGCAGTGTCGCTCCGGAAGCA
>DASUEW010000103.1:0-8291 GCA_036274875.1 Ilumatobacteraceae bacterium | reverse complement strand
CGAGTACTGGGATGCGGTCGCGACCGAGCAGGGGTACGACGACTGGAGGCTGATGCACCGCGACGTCGCGGCGGCGGCACCCGAGCGGTTCTCCGATCCCGAAGCGGTCGCCCTGATGCGTGACGCCCGCGATGCGGGGTTCAAGGTGGCCGTGCTCACGAACGACGGCGTCGGGATCGCCGGCAAGGAGTTCTTCGACTCCCGCCCGGAGTTCCGGGCGCTCGACGCGTTCGTCGACGCGCGCGAGTTCGACCAGCCCAAACCGCTCTCGGAGTCGTACGTGCGCACGGCCCGGATCCTCGGCGTCGATCCGTCGGAGATCGTGTTCCTCGACAACACTCCCGAGTGCGTCGACGGCGCGCGCGACGTCGGCATGACCGCCGTGCTCGTCGACCCGGCCGACAAGCGCCCAGCGTTCGACCTCACCCGCCAACTGCTGCAGATCGACACCGTCCATGACCATGACCATGACCATGGCGACGGCCACGATCTCGACCACCGGCGCCGCCCCGCAAGCTGATGGACACGGTCGTGATCACCGGGGCCAACCGCGGCCTCGGACTCGAGTTGGCGAAGGCCTTTGCGGCTCGCGGTCACACGGTCATCGGTGGTTGCCGGACGCCGGAGAAAGCCGACGAGCTGCGGACGATCACTGAGCACATCCACCCCATCGACACCGGTGACGAGGGATCCATCGCCGACTTCGTCGCGGCCGTGGGCGACGACCCGATCGACGTGCTCGTCAACAACGCCGGCCTGACGGCCCAGGGTCTGGGTGCTGCCGCCGACGAGCGCGACGTCCTCCAGCTCTCGCCCGAGCACTTCATGGGCGAGATGCGAATCAACGCTCTCGGCCCGATGCTTCTCGCCCGCGGATTGTTGCCGGCGCTGCGTCGGTCGGGCCGGCCCCGCATCGTCAACATCTCGTCGCAAATCGGCTCGATGGTGGTCGGTACGACCATGGGCCGCGACGTCGGCTACGGCGCGTCGAAGGCGGCGCTCAACATGATCACGATCAAGCTGGCGTCGAGACTGCGCGACGACGGAGTGATCGCGGTGGCCCTCCATCCCGGGTACCTCCGCACCGCGATGTCCGGCGCGGGCGCAGACCTCGATCCTGGTGACGCCGCCGTTCAAATCGTCGACCTGGTCGATGCCTTGACGATGGAGCAGAGCGGCACGTTCCTGCAATGGGACGGCTCCGTCCATCCGTGGTGACGCCCGACTGTTCGGAACTGTCTGCTTCAGTCGGCCCGTGGGCTCATCTGGAGCAGACAGATCGGATGGTCTGCGGTCAGAGGTGTCGATCAGCGGCGTCGTCGCGACGACAGCCGGTACTCGCCCGAAGCGAGGCTCGCCGTGAGCTGCCTCGCTCCTGCGGTCAGCGTTGCGATGTGACGCGACTCGGCCGACCCGGCGATGCGCGCGGTCGGCCCCACCATCGAGATCGCGGCGACCACCGGACCGTCGACGTACGAGCGGATCGGGACGGCGAGCGACGACATCCCGAGCTCGGTCTCGTCGATGCTGCGGGCGTACCCGCGCTTGCAGATCGTGGCCAGCTCCTGGCGGAAGACGTCGGGTACCACGATCGTGTAGCCGGTGCTCGGCGGGAGACCGGCGCGCAGCCTCGCCTCGAGCACCTCGGGGATGTGGGCCGCGAGCACCTTGCCGGCGCTCGAACGGTGCACCGGCGCTCGCCGCGGGTTGCCGTCGATGTAGCGCAGGGCGTGGACACCCTCGACCCGCTCGACGTACACCACGTCTCCGCCGTCGGGCACGCCGATCTGCACCGTCTCGCCGAGGATGTTGCGGAGCTCGACGAGCATCGGCAGCGCCCGGTCGCCGACGGCCGATCTGGCCGTTGCCAGCTGGCCGTACTCGACGAAACGCAAGCCGAGCTGGTACGTGCCGGCCGGCGTGCGCCGGAGCAGCCCGCGCCCGACCAGCACCGAGCACGTGCGGTGGGCGGTGCTCTTGGCGATGCCGACGCGCCGTGCGAGCTCGCTCAGACCGAGCTCGCGGCTGTCGGCGAGGGCGTCGATGATGTCGAGCGCGATCGTCACCGATTGCAGCGCCGGCCGTTCGCCGTTTGCGAGTGCCGGACGGGGCATCGTGGTCATCCGACTTCGATGTGGTCAGGGTCGACCGTGACCGCGCTCTCGTAGTACTCGACAGTCGGTGCATGGCCGTAGCGCGCTTCGAGCCGCGCCCGCCATGCGTCGTCGTACAGCGCCTCGGCGGCGGCCTGGCTCTCCCACAGGTACACGCCACCGCCGACGCGACCGCCCTCGCCGAGGAGGTAGTGCTTGCGCAGCAGTCCTGGCACGTTCTGGTAGTTCGGAGCACTCGCCTCGAACGCGGCCGCGGCGTCGGTGGAGGAGAGCGGCGGGTCGAGCGGGAAGCGGACGACAGCGACGATCATGCCCCGTACGGTACTCACCCCCCGCCGTTCGCCATCAGGCGTCGCCGTCACGCTGCGGCGGCCCGCTCGAGGAGCGATCGAAGTTCAGTGAGGTACCGGTCGGTCGATGCTGCGAACGCGTGGATGCCATGCGGGGCACCGGTGATCTCGACGATCCGGGTGTGCGGCGCGGCGCGCAGGAACCGCGCCTCGTCGTCGGGGAGGAACGCCGGGTGCAAGGCGGGATCGGCCCTGAGGAGCGTGAGCGGCACCGACTCCGGGATCGGCGTGTCGGGATCCCAGCCACCGATCGCGTCGCCCGTGATCGCCGGGTCGAAGACCGACGGATCGCACGTGAGGAAGGCGTCGACGCGGCTCTCGATCGTGGCTGGAGTCATCTCGGCGGTGGGATCGCCGCCGGTCGACGTCGGCTGGGCGAGCAGCGCGGCACGGACCTCGTCGCGTCCGGCACGCGCGTCGTGGAGGCGTCGCATCGTGTCGCGCATCGCCTCGAAGGCCTTCGGGAAGATCGTGGTCGCGAAGAACTCGCGGTCGCCGTGGTAAAGCGGCGGGTCCTCGAGCAGGGCGCCGGCGACGAGGTCCGGGCGAGCTCCGGCGAGGTACGTCGCCACGGCGCCGCCCAGCGAGTGCCCGGCGAGTGCGACCGGTTGACCGATCCATTCGATGAACGCCGCGACGTCGGCGCCGTAGTTCGGGAGCTGATACGTGCCCGGCACGCGGTCGGAACCGCCGTGCCCGCGGAAGTCGAGGCTGAACACGCGATGCGTGGCGTCCACCGACGTGCGCACCTCGTCGTACGTGGCCGAGCTCCCGGACAGACCGTGCAGGAACAGCATCGGCGCGCCGTCGCGCCGTCCGCTCTCGCGGTACGCAAGGCCGACGCCCGCCGGCGACGTCCACCGCCCGGTCGCGTGCCCGTTCACGTCGAGACCTGAGGGATCCGGTGGGACCATGGCATTGCCTCCTCGAGACGGGCGCTGAGCCGGATCAGGGTGTCCTCGCGGCCGTACCCACCGACGAGTTGGACCCCGCGTGGCAAGCCGTCGTCCGGCCACCCGAGGGGGAGTGAGATCGCCGGCTGGCCGGTGACGTTGATCGGGCGGGTGAACGCGCTGCCGAGGCCGGAGACATACGAGCTCAGGTACTCGCCGAGTGGTGACGGAGGTCCGGCGGTCGTCGGTGTCACCAGCACGTCGTGGTCGTCCCACCAGCTCAGTACGCCGGCGCTCATCCGCTGCATCGTGTGGATCACGGCCAGCAGCTCGGGCGCCGACATCCGCGCGCCGTCGCAGACCATCGACCACGTCCGTGGCTCGAGGTCGTCCTCGCCGAGCGGATGGCCGATGCGGTCGGTCCACGCCGCGGCCTCGGCGGCGACGCTGGCGCTCATCGCCCGCCGCGCGGCGTCCCACAGCTCGTCGCTCGACAGCTGTGGCGGTGCGGCCACCTCGACGTGATGCCCCATCGACTCGAGCGTGGCTGCACACGCGCTGGCCGACGCCCCGCACCCCGGGTCGACCGCGGCACCGTTGAACGCCGACGTCCAGAGCCCGATCCGAAGTGGCTCCGGCGGACGCGCCAGCTCGTCGACGAGCGGCCGCGGGAGCGGTGGTGCCGGCCACCACGCCGATGTCGCGGTGATCGCATCGAAGAGTGCGGCGGTGTCTCGCACCGTGCGCGAGATGGCACCTTCGCAGTTCATCCCGACCGGCGGATCGATGACATCGCTCGTCAGCGCCCGGCCGCGCGTCGGCTTGAGCCCGACCAGCCCGCACATCGCGGCCGGGATGCGGATCGAACCGGAGATGTCGTTGCCATGCGCGGCGGGCACGATGCGTGCCGCCACGGCCGCCGCTGATCCACCCGACGAGCCGCCGGGTGAACGTTCCAGGTCCCACGGGTTGTGGGTCGGCCCGTACAGCGCCGGTTCGGTCGTGCCCATCGCGGCCATCTCGGGCGTGTTCGTGCGCCCGATCGGGATCAGCCCGCTGGCGCGGAATCGCAGCGCCAGCGCGCTGTCGGTGCGCGGGCGGAAGTCGAGGTCGCGCAACGTCCGCACCCCCATGTGATAGGGCTCGCCGGCCTCGCGCGCCTTGTAGTCCTTGAGCAGGAACGGCACGCCTGGAAACGGGCCGTCGATCGGCGCTGCGGCCGCATCTCGCCGGGCGCGCTCGTACTGACGATGGATGACCGCGTTCAGCGAGGGGTTCAGGCGTTCCGTGCGGGCGATCGCCTCCTCGACGAGCTCGGCCGGCTTCACGTCGCCACGCCGAACGAGCTCGCCGAGCGCGGTGGCGTCGAGATCTGCGTACTCGTCCATCGGTCTCCCCCGATCCTGCAACGCGCGTCCGGTCAGTGCGGCACTCGTCCACCGTTGACGAGGATCGTCTGCCCCGACACGAACGACGAGTCGTCCGACAGCAGGTAGCAGAACGTCCCGAGCAGATCGGACGGCGCCATCACGCGGCCGAGCGGTGTGCGCGCCGGGTCGTACGCGCCGAGCACGCCAGAGCCCGGCGTCGGCGTGAAACCCGGAGCGACGCAGTTGACGCGGATGCCGCGCCCACCGAGTTCGTTGGCGAGCGCGCGCGTCAGCGACACCACAGCGCCCTTCGACGCCACGTAGTGGGCGAATCCGTGCGAGCCGGTGAACGCCGTCTCGGACGCGACGTTGACGATGCTCCCGCCGCCGTTCATCCCTCGCGCGGCCGCCCGTGCGCACAGGAACGTGCCCTTGACGTTGACGGCGAACATGCGGTCCCACTCGTCGAGCGGTATGTGGTCGTGGTCCTTGCGTCCGACGAGCAGGGCGGCGTTGTTGACCAGCCCGTCGAGCGAGCCGAGCTCGTCGAACGCGGTATCGACCGCAGCGGCATCGCTGACGTCACACTTCACGTCGGCACCGTCGATGACGTCGGCCGTGACCACGTCCGCACCTCGCGATCGGAGCTCGGCCGCGAGCTCGGCACCGATGCCGCGGGCGCCGCCGGTGACGACGATCCGCTTCCCGGCGACGGTCACAGCGGTCAGCCCGCGGCGCGCTCGACGATGGTGACGACGCCCTTGGTGCCATCGACCTCGATGAGGTCGCCGGTGTTGATGCGCAGCGTCGCCACGGACGTGCCCACGACGCACGGGATGCCGTACTCGCGGCTCACGGTCGCGGCGTGTGTGAGCGAGCCACCGCCGTCGCACACGCAGGCGGCGATGATCGCGAACGCCGGGGTCCAGTTCGGCGACGTGGCTTCGGTGACGAGGATCTCACCCTCCTCGAGGTCGAACAGCTCCATCGCCGAGAGCATCACCCGGGCCCGTCCCTGCACGACTCCTTGCGACGCCGGGAAGCCGCTCAGCCTCGTCGTGTGAGCGTCGGCCTTCAACCCGTCGAAGTAGTGCTTGTGCATTCCGAAGATCTCGATGAGGACGGGATCCTCGACCTTGTCCGGCAGGGTGCCGACGACCTTGGGGATCGTCGGTCGCAGCTCCTGGTAGTGGTCGTAGTACTCGTGGCGGGCGGTCGCGATCGTCTGCAGGTCCTTCCACTGCTTGGCGCCCGAACAGACGTCTTCGAGCTCGGGGAAGAACAGGAAGAGTGAGTCGTCGTACGTGTCGGCGCCGACTGCCGCCGCGACGGCCAGGGCGCCACGCCGCATGGGGATCGAAGCGCGCAGGTCGATGTAGTAGTTGTGTTCCTCGTTCCACCACGCGAAGTTGGCGACGCTGTCGATCGCCAGCAGCTCGTTGAACGCGCCGAGTGAGTCGCCCGACAACTTCGAGCGGGCGTCGTCGATCGCCTCCTCGCGCTCGTGGTGCGAGGATTCGAGGGACTTGTCGAAGTCGTGGCGTTCGTCCACGCCGATGAAGTTGCGGATCTGTCCGAGCGGCGAGGCCTGGTTCTCGTTCCACGACGGGATGTTGATGTCGGCGATGCCCTCGGTACGCCAGCCGTAGAGCCCCAGGAAGTCGTCGAACTTGCTCAACCAGATCGAGGCGTTGCCACCGGCGGAGGTGAGCGCGGCACGGATTGCCTCGGGTTCGTGCTCGAAGTGGGCGGTGATGTCGAGCCGCTTGGCCTCGTCGGCGAGGTCCCACATCGCCCGGTCGGTCTCCATGATCTTGGAGTCGCGACCTTGCAGCATCTTGGCGATCGAGCCGGGATCGATGCCGTTCTCGGCGCACACTCCGTACAGCTGAAGGTAGATCGCCAGCAGCGGGTACATGATCTCGAAGTGGATCTCCCACGCCCGGCTCTGGAATGTGCGCGCGTCGCGCATGAACTGGCCGAGGTCGGCGAGTGACTTGCCGGCGAAGTCGTAGTTCTCGAAGTACTCGAGCCCGAGCTCGAGCTCCCATTTCCGTTCGTCCCAGATGGCGTCGAAGTTCTGCAGGAAGCGCGGCATGTTCTTGCCGATGCGAGCAGCCCGATACCCGATCTCCCACTCCGACGTGACGGGAACCTCGCCCTCGTACAGGAACGGTCCGCCCATCCGCTGCACGAGCCCACCCGCCGGTGGCAACGGCAGCTGGTGGGCCGCGAGCTGCGTCGACCACGCCGCGTCGGTGACGAACGAGAAGCCCAACGGCGAGAACCCGCGTGGCCAGTGGAAGTCGACGAACCAGAACCGGTCCTCGTCGGCCTTCGTGAACGGGCCCGATCTCAACCGCAACCACGGGTTGTCGATGTGTTCCGGCTTCCACCCTGGATACCACTCGAGGAATTGATCGACCGGCACGACCTCAGCCATTGGAGCCCCCTTGTCTCGGCGCCGAGCCTAGTTCGTACGAGTTGACGCAACCCCAGCGTGACCGGTGCAACGCGGTCAGTTTCGGCAACGCTCGCTCAGCGAACGGCGCCCAGCACCACGCGGGTGCGCAACCGCTCGGTCGGGTCGTCGGTGAACTCGACCGCACAGAAGTCCGTGACGCCGGCGGCCTCGTAGCGCGCGATCTCGGCGATCACGGTCGCCTCGTCGCCGGCGATCACGGCGTCGGTCGGAGTGTCCCAGCCCTCACGGTCGAGCATCGCCCGGTACGACGGCAGACCGCCGTACCGGCCGAACACCGCACCGCCGTAGGCGCGCCGCGAGACGGCGTCGTCGGTGACGACGACGGGTGCACCGGCGAGCACTCGAGGCTGCTGACGACCCGCCTCGGTGGCGGCGGCGGCGAGCGTCGGGACCGTGTGCTCGCCGAGCGTCACAGGTCCCGTCATCCACGTGAACGTGCCGTCGGCGAGCGCGCCGGCGAGACGCAGCATCTGCGGTCCGAGCGCCGACACCACGACCTGAACCGATCGCAGATCAGGGTGCAGCAACTCGCCGTTGACCGACACCTCGTCGCCGTCGAAGTCGACGGGACCGCCCCGGAGCAGCTCGGTCAGCACGGTGAGGTACTCGCGGGTGTGCGCGATCGGTCGTGCGTACGACATCCCGAAGCGTCCCTCGATGACGCGCTGGTGCGACGGGCCGACGCCGAGCGTGAATCGGCCGCTGGTCGCGACCTGGACCGACACCGCGGCCTGGGCGAGCGTGTACGGGTGGCGGGGGTAGGTCGGCATGACCGCCGTGCCGAGCTCGATGCGCTCCGTCAAGGCACCCGCCAGCGCGAGCACGACCATCGGGTCGTGACCGCTGATCGCCGGCAACCAGACGCTGTCGAAACCGTCGCGCTCGGCCGCCACGATCGTGTCGAGGTGGTGCTGGAGGGGCTGGTGCCCGGTGACGTCGCCGGCGAAGATCCCGATCCGCATCCCGCTGGTGTAGCAGCCGCGGGGGTAGATGATGGTCAGGACGTGGTCGGCCGGTCGGATGAACCGTCGGTGACGGCGATGAGCTGAGCGAGGTCGTCGTGGATACGACCGTTGGAG
>DASUEW010000102.1:0-11446 GCA_036274875.1 Ilumatobacteraceae bacterium | reverse complement strand
ATCGGTTCGGCCGTCGCCGACCACGGCGAACCGCTGGCGGGTTGGGCGGGGAGCTGGCTGATCTACGGCGGCAGTGCGCACGTCGCCACGATCCGCACACTCGACGAGGCCGGCGCGGTCGCGGCGATCCTCACCGGGCTCCTGGTCAACGCCCGCCTCCTCGTCTACAGCGCGTCGCTCGGCCGCCGGTGGGCACCACAACCTCGGTGGTTCCGAGTGGTCGCCGCCGGTCTGATCATCGACCCGACCTGGGCGGTGGCCGAGCGACACGCCGAGCAATGCAATGACCTCCGTCAGCAGCGCCGCCATTTCATCGCGGCCGGCCTCACGCTCGGCGCCGGATGGTCAGGAGCGATCGCAGTGGGCGCGATGATGGGCGCGCGTCTCGACTGGCTCGATCTCGACATCGTCGTCCCGCTCTGTCTGCTCGGATTGGTCGGCGCCGGCCTTCGCGCGTCAAGCGCACGATCGGTGATAGTCGTTGCGGCCTCGGTCGCCGCGATCACCGCCGGGTGGCCCGCGGGCACCGGCCTCCTGGCCGCTGTCGTCGCAGGATGCGCCGCAGGACTGGCGCACGACCGAAGGAGCGGGGCATGACCTGGGTGGTGATCCTCGCCGTTGGAGTTGGCAGCTTCGTGTTCCGGCTCGGTCCACTGCTCGCGCTGCAACGGATCTCGCTCACCGACCGCGGCGACCGCGTCATCCGGCACGCCGGAACCGCGGCGATCACGGCGCTGATCGCCGTGTCGACCAAGCAGAGCGCAACGGGAAGCGCGCTGATGCCAACGATGCTGGCAATGGCAGCTGCAGTCGGGCTCGCCACTCGCGGGGCCTCGATGCTGCGCCTGCTGGTGTGCGGTGGCGGGATCTACGCTGGCTCCGTGATCGTCATGGGTCTGCTCGCGCGATGACCGAGGTGGCGACGAGAACCGCTCCGACGGCACCCACGATCCACATCGCACTGCTCGGTCGATTCGCGGTGACGGTCGACGCCGTGCCGGTGCCCGACAGCAATTGGGCGCGCCGCCACGCGGCGGCGCTCGTGAAGCTGCTCGCCATGGCGCCGGGCAGGCGACTCCACCGCGAGCAGATCATCGATCTCGTGTGGCCCGATGACACGATCGACGTGGCGGCTCCGAAGCTGCACAAAGCGGCGCACTTCGCCAGGCGCGCGATCGACGTGCCGAACGCGGTGATGCTGCGGGGCGACAACGTCGTGCTCCTCCCCGATGCCGACACGACCGTCGATGTCGTACAGTTCGAGGACTTGGCCCGCCGGGCGCTCATCGACGAGGACGCCGCCGCCGCCCGCGACGCGCTGGCGATGTATGCCGGCGAGCTGTTGCCCCAGGACCGCTACGAGGCGTGGGCCGAGGAGCGTCGCGAGCAGCTACGTCTCCGCCATCTCGACCTGTTGCGCCTCGATGGGCGTTGGGAGACCGTCGTCGAGCTCGACGCGAGTGACGAGATCGCCCACCTCGCGCTCATGCGACGCCATGCGGCGAACGGCGATCGTCACGCCGCCTTACGCCAGTTCGAGCGCTTGGACCGCAGCTTGCGACGCGAGCTGGGTGTGGTTCCCGGCCGCGAGTCGTTGGCGCTGCGTGACCGGCTGCTCGCCGAGCACGACGTCGTGGCGCGGCCCGACGAGACGATCATCGGCCGCGACCGCGAGCTCGCCATCGCCGAGCGTGCGCTGGTCGACTCGGCGGCCGGGCGAAGCCGCACCTTGTTCGTGGGCGGTCCCGCTGGGGTCGGCAAGTCGTCGCTGCTCGCGGCCATCGCGGAGCGAGCGAAGGAGTTGAGTTTCCGCGTGGGCAACGGCACGTCGGCATCGTTCGAGGGAACGTGGCCATACGCGCCGGTCGTCGAGGCCCTCGCCGACGTCTGCCGGCGCCATCCGACGTTGCTCGACGGTCTCGCCGATCATCACCGCGACGAGATCGACCGTGCACTCGCCGGGGCGGAGATCTCGTGGACCGGCGAGAGCTCACACCAGCAGCTGTTCGTGGCCGCGGCCGAGCTCGTCCGCCTGGCGTCGGCCACGCACGGTCTCCTGCTCACCATCGACGATGCCCACGACGCCGACGACGCAAGCCTGCGTCTGCTGCACTACATCGCGCGTTCGACGCGCGACGGTCGGGTGTGCATCGTGCTCAGCCATCGCCCCGCTCCGATGGGCGCCACGTTCGCCGAGACGCGCCAGAGCCTGATCGACCGGCACGGCGCGATCGAGCTCGAGCTCGGTCCACTCGGCGACTCCGATATTGCGATCCTCGTCCGTCGCCAAGTCGCAGAACCCGCGCCCGAACTGATCGAGCAGATCGCGGCACTCGGTCGGGGCATCCCGTTCGCGGTGAACGAGCTCGCCCGTCGAGCGGCGAACGAGCCGCGATGGGTTCAGGCGCTCGACGCCAACATGATCGGTGGCATCGCTCCTGCGACGCGTGAGGTGCTCCAGCGGGTGGCGATCGTCGGTTCTTCGTTCGACACCGACGAGTTCGTCGCCCTGTCCGGGCTGCCCGAAGAGGAAGCGTTCGAACGCCTCGACGATGCGCTCGCGGCGCTGATCGTCGAGCCCGCGAGCACTGGCTATCGATTCCGCCATGGTCTCGTGCGCGACGCGCTCCTCGAGGACGTGCCGCCCCACCGGCGTCGGCGGATCCATCGCGACGCCGCCAGTCGGCTGATCGAACTGCAGGCTTCGGCGGCACGCATCGGTCATCACCTCCTCCAGTCCGGTGCGCCAGCGGACGCGGTGCCGTACCTCCTCCGCGCGGCCGAGACAGAGGCGGCTGTCGGCGCCTATCGAGATGCGCTGGCACTGGTCGACGCGGTTCGGCCGCACGCCACCGGAACCCATCGAGCTACGGCGTTGTCGCTGCGTGGCGACCTGCTCAACGCGATCGGCGACCCGATGGCTGCATCGGCCTACCGCGAGGCACTTGACGGAGCCGAGCCCGGCGCGGTTCGGCGGCTGCGCGTCAAGCTCGCCCGCACGGCCTTGATGGCCGCCGACCTCGAGACTGCCGCCGCCGCACTCGACGGTCTCGACACCGACGGTGGCGACGACGATGCCGACATCCTCCTCGAGCGCGGGAAGTATGCGTACTTCACGGCCGACCTCGAAGCGGCTCAGCGCGCTTCGGACGAAGCCCAACGGCTGGTGCTCGCGGGCGGACGCGACTGGAAGGTGCTCGATCTGTTCGCATTTCAGGGACTCCTCGCGCACCACTCGGGAGGTTGGTTCGATCAGATGCGCCTCGCGCTGCGTCGAACGCGTGAGAATCCGGAGCTCGCCAACGCGATGTTCGACGGCTACCTGTGTTCGGCCGAGTACATGTTGTACGGGTTCACACCGTATGCCGAGGTCATCGGCGTCGCCCGCGACCTTCAGACCACCGCCAGGCGCAGCGGAGCACTTCGCGCGGCCGCCTTTGCGTCGGCGTTGATCGGCGAGGCAGCACTGCTCTCCGGCGACCTGGAGCTCGCCACGGCAGAACTGACGGAAGCCAACGGCCTACACCGTGACCTCGGTTCCGCCGCTGGCGAGGCGCACTCGTTGCAGCGGCTCGCCGAGGTACGCCTCGCCGAAGGAGACGGCGTGGCGGCGATGCGACTGCTGCAGGAAGCACTTCCGCTGGCGCGGGCGTCGATGGTCGCCAAGCATCTGATGCAACGCATCTTCGGCACGATGATCCTCGCCGCCACCGACCCGCTGGAGGCTCGGGCAATCGTCGATCGCGCCGAGTCGACGCTCGGCTGGGAGGATGCCTGCCAGTTCTGCTCGATCATGTTGTCGGTGCCGGCAGCGATCGCGTGTGCGCGAGCCGGCGACCTCCAAAATGCACGACGTCACTTGGTGATCGCCGAACAGTCGGCCGTGCTGTGGCAGGGCACCTCGTGGGAGGCAGCAATGGCAGAAGCACAGGCAGCGGTCGCGGCCGCCAGCGGCGATCCGGCTACGGCACGCGAGCGACTGCAGAGCGCCACGGAACACTTCCAGCGTGCAGGCCAGCCGCTCGACGCCGAACGGTGCCGTTGCGCGATGGCGGAGTGCTGAGCGCTGAGGTCCGGAACGATCGAGAACGATCGAGAACGATCGAGCCGGCCTGACGTTGCTGGGCAGCGGCTCGGTGCCGCTGCCCAGCAGCAATCACGCGGGCGGGGCGAACAGTTCGAGGGCGATGTTGTCGGGGTCGCGGAACGACAGGCCTGACCCGTAGCCGGCGTCGACGATCTCACCGTGCGCGACGCCGAGCTCGTCGAGGCGGTTCGCCCATTCGACGAGCTCACTGCGACTCGCGCAGCCGAACGCGATGTGATCGAGGCCCGGCTTGCGCTCGTCGAACGGATCCTTGCTGGTGAGATCGGGGAAGTCGTGCAGCCCGAACAGCGTGCCGCCGATCTGGTAGACGATGTGCCGGAAGGGTCCGGTGTCCTCGTCGAGGACCGGCTCGACGCCGAGGATCCTGGTGTACCACGCCTCGCTGCGAGCGATGTCGCTCACCGTCACGGCGACGTGCGCGATGGCAGGGATGGTTGTCGCGATGGCCACGTGATTTCTCCTTTGTTCGTGGCAGTGGTTGCTGCCGTCGACCGTAAGAACCGCCCCTTCCCGTGTTCTTCTCCGCGCTCCCCGGTAGCGCCCTGGGTGAGGGAAGGATGCGGGAAGGGTTCCCCCGAACTGTCTGCGCCATTGGGCCCGTGGCTTCGTCTGAAGCAGACAGAACGGGGGGTGAATCCGGGTCGAAAGCCTCTGAGGAAGTGACGTTCGGTGCGGCGACACTGGGGACATGACCGCGTCGCCACGACTCATCCCTCGCATCCCTCGCGGATACGCCGTCTTCACGGCCGTCGCACTCGGTGTGGGCGCAATGTCGTCGTGCGGCGGCGGCTCCGGCGCCGACGCTTCGGACGCCACGGTCGTAGAGGTCGAGCTCGGGCGCTACACGATCACGCCCTCGTTGCTCACGGCGCCGGCCGGGGCACTGGAGCTGGTCGTCACGAACGTCGACGAAGGGCTGATCCACAACCTGGTCGTGGCCGGCAAGGGCACCAAGTCGCTCGCCCCCGGCGAGAGCCAAACGTTGCCGATGGGCGAGGTCGCGGTCGGTGAGTACCAGATGTGGTGCGACGTGCAGGGACACCGGCAGATGGGCCAGACCGGCACGATGCGCATCGAGCCGGCACCAGCGGCACCAGCGCCTACAAACCCCGGCACCTGACGCTCGCGCGGCGACGGCTGGGGCCGACGATGGTCGGACGGGTGCTGAACCCCGGCGTCAGCCGGCTTCGTGGCCGGCGACGGTGAAGCGCCTGCCGGTCACGAGCTCGGGCTGGATCCGCACGTAGTCGGGCTTCGGAGCAGCGTGCCACGGGAACAGCGGCAGGTCCTGGGCGGCGACGTAGTCGTACATCTGCTCGATCTCGTGCGCGGTGCCCTTGACGACGACGCTCCAGGCCACACCGCGTTCAGGCTCGTAGCCGTCGATCTCGAACGCGACCGAGCGCCCGAGCACCGCGCCCGCGAGCTTCGTACCGGGTGCGGTTCGGAACACGATCGATCGCACCTGTCCATGCTCGTCGACGACATAGTTGATCGGGAAGATGTCGGGGTGGCCGGCGATGGCGATCGCGAGGCGACCGACCTTGGCGTCGCGCAGCAACGCCCAACACTCTGTCGCTTCGAGTTCCTCCATAGGTGTGCCCAGAGTAGTGGTCATCGCCCGATTGTCCGTCGTGCTCGGGCGCACACGGCAGAGCCGAACGTCCCGTTGCCGCGATCACGACTGGTCGTCGAGGAGGCTCCGCAGTTCCGCCGTGATGCCGTCGGCGTCGAGGTGATAGTGCGCGTACAGCGCCGCCGGCGGTCCGATCGGCACGTGCTCGTCGGGCACGTCGAGGCGGCGGAACCGCACGCCGCCGAAGCCGCCCTCCAGCAGCGCCTCGGCCGTCGCCGTGCCGAGCCCGTTGGTGCGATTGTGCTCCTCGACGGTGAGGACCCGGCCCGTGGCGGCGGCGGTTGCGACAGCGTCGACGTCGAGCGGCTTCACGGTGTGCATGTCGATCACGGCGACCTCGACACCCTCGCCGGCGAGGCGGTCCGCCGCCTGCAACGACGGGTACACCTCCGAGCCCGTCGCGATGATCGCCGCGTCGCCGCCGTCACGCAGACGCACTGCCCGTCCGAACTGGACAGTGGGCACCTCGGGGTAGACCTCCGGATCACGACCGCGGCCGAGGCGGATGTACATCGCTCCGGGATGGTCGACCGACGCCCGCAGGATGCCCCGGAGGTGATTCGCGTCGGCCGCGCACACCACGGTGAGCTCGGCGATCGTGCGCAGGATGCCGAGGTCCTCGAGCGCGTGATGGCTGGTGCCGTAGAACCCCATCGACATCCCGGCGTGATGCCCGATCACCCGCACCGGCAGGCGGGGGTAGGCGCAGTCGGTGCGGATCTGCTCGCAGCCGAGCAGCGCCGAGAACGAAGCGAACGTCGCGGCGTACGTGACGAAGCCCGACGCAGCCATCCCGGCGGCGACACTGATCATGTTCTTCTCGGCGATGCCGAGGTTGAAGAAGCGGCTCGGATGGCGCGCCGCGAAGTCGTTCGTGCGGTTCGCCTTGGCGAGGTCGGCGGTCAGCACGGCGATGCGATCGTCGTGGTCGGCGAGATCGGCCAGCTCCTCACCGAGCACGAACGCAGGGACGGCCCGTTGCTGATCGCTGCCATCGCTCGAACGTTGGTCGCGCAGGCTGGTGCGGCCGGTGGCGGTGCCACGGAAGACCTCGCTGGTGTCCTGGCTGGTGTTGGACGTCCCGCTGCTCATCGCGCCACCTCGCGTCCGAGGCCGGGCTCGAGCTCACGCATCACGTCGTCGTAGTCGTCGCCGACGAGGTTGCCGACGTGCCAGTCGAGCGACAGCTCCATGCGGGCGACACCGCGGCCCTTGATCGTGTCGGCGATGATCACCTGCGGCTGACCCGGGTCGGCGCGGGGCAGATCCGAGAACGTGTTCAAGATGGCGTCGAGGTCGTGACCGTCGATCCGCTGGGCGTGCCACCCGAAGTCGGCGAAGCGGGCGTCGAGTGGTTCGACGCCCATGACATCGTCGGTGTAGCCGTCGATGCACATCTGGTTGCGGTCGACGACGGCCACGAGGTTGCCGAGCTGATAGTGCCCGGCCGCCATCGCCGCCTCCCAGATCTGGCCCTCTGCCAGCTCGCCGTCGCCGAGCATGCACCACGTGCGATGGTCGCTGTTGTGGACCCGGCCGGCGAGGGCGATGCCGACGGCGATCGACAGGCCGTGGCCGAGCGATCCCGAGCTGAAGTCGACTCCCGGGATCTTGCGCATGTCCGGGTGGTCACCGAACCGGCTGCCGAGTCGCGTGTAGTCGTCGAGGTCGGAGGGGTCGAAGTAGCCGAGGTCGGCGAGCACCGGGTACAGGCCGATCGCGGCGTGGCCCTTGGACAGCACGAACCGGTCGCGGTCAGGCCAGTCCGGCTCGAGGGGGCGGATGCGCAGCTCGGCGTAGTACAACGCGGCGAACAGCTCGGCGGCGGAGAACGACGACGCGTAGTGGCCCGCTCCGGCGATGCGCGAGAGCCGGACCGTCTCGGTCCGCACGAAGCGGGCCCGATCACGAAGGTGCTCGAGCAACGCCGGGCGGTTGATGGCGGCGGTCATGGTGTGGCTCCTGTCTCCATTCGATCAGCAGGTCATGTTGGCACTGCTTCGATGTCTGGGATCTCGAGTCGGTTGAGGTCGTTGACGTCAGCGCCCAGGGCAACGAGTTGGGCGTCGAGCAGCCGGTCGATGCGCTCCTTCGTCAGCAGCTCGGGATACACGAGACCCTGCAATCCGAGCCCGTCGACGAACGCCACGAGCATGTCGGTCGTGTCGACCGCCGTCCGGTCGGTGTCGATCGCCCCATCGCGTCGTGCTCGCTCGACGCGATCGAGCACGATCTCACGCCAGACGTCGTGGTCGCGGTGCTGCAGTGCACGCAGTGATGGTTGGTTGAGGGCGCGGGCCCAGAAGTTGACGTCGAGCGTGAGCTCGAAGGCCCGGCGATCGTCGAGCGGCAGGGCCTCTTGCAGCACGTGACGTAGGGCGGCGGCCGGGTGCGCGTCCGCGGGGATACGTTCGAGGCGCAGCTTGATCTCGTTGTCGGCCCGCTCCAGCGCCGACCGCAAGATGTCGTCCTTGGATCTGAAGTAGTGGGCAAGAGTGCCGGTCGAGTACCCGGACTCGGTGGCGATCTCGCGGACGGTGACGTTGTCGATACCGACGCGCGTGATGACACGCCATGCCGCTTCGACCAACTCCTGTCGTCGGCACTCGTGATCAACGATCTTCGGCATCTGGCGCCCCCGCGTCCCCAGTTCGACGGTGTGGCCGTGCTTTACACCAACTGCTTGGCACCACTGCTTGACACCACATCGTAGGTCGCGGCACTGTTATAACACGGACATCCGAAATAGATCGTCCGGTGCGTACATCCGGTGCGTACGGATGATTCCGAGATGATTCAGTGCTGGGGAGGACGTCATGGGTGCAGTGACCTCGCATCGATCCGGGGGCCGTCGTCGATGGTTGGCGGCAGCGACCGCGGCGGCGTTGTTGGTCGCCGCGTGCGGTGACGACGACGACACCACCGATGCCGACGACGTTGCGACCGACGAGACCGAGGCCCCAACCGATGACGGTGGCGGCGACACGACACCGGACGCCGGCACGACCGCCACGACCCAGGGCGACGACGCCACCGCGAGCACCGAGGCGCCCGACGATGGCGACGCGCCGGCCGGCGATGCCCGCGAGCTGATCATCGCTCGCGACATGGACCTCACCACGCTCGACCCTCAGCGGGCGTACTGCGACACGTGTCAGATCTTTCTGACCGCCGTCTACCAGACGTTGATCGGCGTCGACCCCACCGACCTCACAGTCCTCGTTCCGCGTCTCGCCGATTCGTGGGAGGCCAACGCGGAGAGCACCGAGTTCACGTTCACGTTGAATCCCGACGCCACGTTCTCCGACGGTTCACCCGTCACCGCGGCCGATGTCAAGTTCTCGTGGGAGCGCCTCGCCGGTCTCGAAGGCTCGGCGTCGTACCTGATGAGCGGCGTCGCCTCGATCGAAGCCCCCGACGACCAGACCGTCGTCGTGACGATGGACGCGCCCAACTCGGCATTCATCAACATCGTCAGCGCCCCGTACATGGGCATCGTCAACCAGGAGGCCGCCGAGGCCAACGGCGCGACCGCCGACGAGACGGACAGCGCCGAGCAGTGGTTCCTGTCCAACTCCGCAGGGAGCGGGCCGTTCATGTTGGAGTCGTACACCGAAGGTGACCAGCTGGTGCTCGCCCGCAACGACGCGTTCTGGGGCGACGCGAGCCCGTTCCCCGGCGTCACGCTGAAGCAGGTGAAGGACGCCACTGCGCAGCTGCAACAGCTCCAGCAGGGCGACGTCGACATCGCGATGCAGATCAGCTTCGACTCCGTCGGTGAGCTCGAGGGCGTCGAAGGGATCACCACCGAGCTCGTCGACTCGTTCAACTTCGTCTACGTCGCGGCGAGCGCAGGCTCGGTCGGCGGTGAGCAGTTGGCCGACCCGCGGGTGCGGGAAGCGATCAAGTTGGCCCTCGACTACGAGGGGATCCTCGACACCACTGTCGGCGGGAACGGCAAGCTGCAGGCGTCGCCGATCCCGAACGGCTTCGAAGGAAGCGAAGGACTGCCGCTTCCGGAGCAGGACGTTGCGGGCGCCGAGGCGCTCCTGGCCGAGGCTGGCATCGACGGTCTCACACTCAGGGCCGCGTACCCGACCGTCAACGTGTATGGCGTCGACTTCGACACGATGATGGCGAAGGTCCAACAGGACCTGTCCGCGGTCGGCATCGAACTCGAGCTCGAACCCGTCGAGTTCGCGCAGTGGGTCGAGCAGATCCTGGGTGACGGGATCCCGTTCACGGCCGTGTACTTCGCGCCTGACCACATCGACTCCAGCCAGTACGTGCAGTACTTCGGCATGATCGAGGGCGCGTCGTGGCAGAGTCGGTCGGGCGCCGAACCCAATGCGACCGAGCAGCAGCTGTTCTCCGACGCGCTGGCCGCGTCAGGTGACGAGAAGACGGATCTCTACAACCAACTCGGTCAGGCGATGATCGACGACCTCGTCATCTTCCCGCTGGTGAACCCGGGCCTCGTGCTCGCCTACGCCAGCGACATCACCGGCGTCCGCTACAGCGCCTGCTGCAACTTGGAGTTGGGTGGGCTCGGCATCGACTGAGCCCACCCCGACCGATCGGCCGTCCAGGACGCGATGACGAACTACGTCCTGCGCCGGCTGGCGATCACACCACTGCTGCTGCTCGGGATCGTGACGATCGCGTTCGTCGTGTCGCGGATCATCCCGGCCGATCCCGTCGCGTCGATCGTCGGTGAGCGGAACATGAACAACGAGGCCGTCGTCTCGGCCGCCAAGAAGCGATGGGGCCTCGAGGGCGGCGTGATCGAGCAGTACTTCACGTATGTCAAGAACCTGGTGAGCGGCGACCTCGGGACGTCGTTCCGGACCAAGCAGTCGGTGACGTCCGACCTCTGGGAACGGTTGCCGGCGACGGCCGAGTTGGCCCTCGGTGCGCTGATCGTGGGCGGGACCGGGGGCATCGCGCTCGGCATCACGTCCGCCCGGCACCAGAACAAGGCGATCGACCACCTCGCCCGACTCGTAGGCCTCATCGGCTCGTCACTGCCCGTGTTCTGGCTGGGTCTGATCGCGCTGTACACGCTGTACGTCCGCGTCGGATGGTTCCCCGGGCCGGGACGGCTGCCGTCGCGAGTCGACCCGCCGCCCGATGTCACCGGGCTGTACACGGTCGACTCATTGCTCGCCGGTGACTTCGACCTCGCGTGGAGGTGCCTGCGGCAACTGATGCTGCCGGCGTTCGTGCTCGGTTGGAGCCTGATGGGCATCGTGTCGCGGCTCGTTCGCGCGGCGATGCTCGACGAGCTCCACGCCGACTACGTCCGCACCGCACGCGCCAAGGGTCTGGGAGAAGGCGACGTCATGCGTCACCATGTCCTGCGCAACGCACTGATGCCGGTGATCACGATCATGGGCCTCACGCTCGGCGTGCTGCTGACGCAGGCCGTGCTGACCGAGACCGTGTTCTCGTGGAACGGGATCGGTACGTACGCGGTCGAGGCGACGAAGCGCCTCGACTACCCGGCGATCAACGGCGTGTGCATCATGGGTGGCGTCATCTTCCTGCTGAGCAGCCTCGTCGCGGACGTGCTCTACGCCGCCGTCGATCCGAAGATCAGGTACTCGTGAGCACCATTCAGGACGCACTCGACGTCGAACATGTCGTCGTTCCCGCCGATCCTGGCACGTGGGCCGCGATTCGCGATGCGCTGCGTTCGTGGC
>DASUEW010000101.1:0-2915 GCA_036274875.1 Ilumatobacteraceae bacterium | reverse complement strand
TGTCGCCCAACGCCAACTCGGCGCTGCACCGGGTCGGCATCCAGGCCAGCGCGGTCGGGATGCGGCTGGCCGAGCTGGGCTTCCAGGATGGTGCCGTCCGCCAGGCGTACGAGCGGCGGGTTCCCGTGATCGAGGAGTTCGAGCAGGGCGTCGACACGACGCTCCTGTGCCGTTGTGTGCCCGTCATCAGGTCCGACGAGGTCATCGCGGGTGTGCTGCTCGTCCGCGACGTCACCGAACTGCGCAAGCGCGACCGGCTGTTGTTGAGCAAGGACGCCACGATCCGCGAGATCCATCACCGGGTCAAGAACAACCTGCAGACGATCTCGTCGTTGCTCCGCCTGCAAGCTCGACGGCTCACGAACCCCGAAGCCAAAGCCGCCGTCTCGGAGTCGGTACGGCGGATCCGCACGATCGCCCTGGTCCACGAGTCGCTCTCGCGCGAGCCGGGTGACGACGTGACGTTCATCGAGATCGTGCGCCCGCTCCTGCGTCTCGCCGAGGAAGGGTTGCAGTCGCCCGATCGCCCGGTGCGGTTCACCGTTCGCGGCGACGGCGGGCGGATTCCCGCGACGATCGCCACACCGCTGTCGGTCGTGCTCACGGAGTTGCTGCAGAACGCCGTCGATCACGGCTTCCCCGAGGGCAGCGCGGGTGGCGGCGTCGTGGTGCGGCTCGAGAACGGCGACACCCGGCTGGCGATCCAGGTGGTCGACGACGGTCATGGCGTCGCACCGTCGTTCAAGCTCGACGATGCGACGGGCCTCGGCCTGTCGATCGTGCGGACACTCGTCACGACCGAGCTCAACGGCACCATCGTGATGCGCCCGGCGACGTGCGACGACCTCCGCGTCGCCGGCCTCGGCGAGTACAAGGTGGCGCGCGGCACGGTCGTCGACCTCGTCGTGCCGACCGAGATCGATTAGGGCGACTTCCGTCACGTAATCGTCACAATCGAAGCCTCCGCTGGCACACTGAACCTGATGCTCCCGGACGCTTCCATCCTGGCCGTCGGCGTGCTCGTGCTCGGCGGATTGGTCCTCACGCGTGTGAGCGGCTTCGTGATCCGCCGCGTCGTCCGCCGGGTCGCCACGCGCAGCATCGTGGCCCCCTCGAGCTGGTGGCGTCACCGGTCGCGGCGGGTCGGCGGCGAGTCCTTCGAGATGGGCGAGCAACGACGTCGCCAGCGGATCGATGCGGCATCGCGGATGCTGAACCACCTCATGTCGCTCGTGATGTGGATCGTGATCACCATCGTCGGCTTCCACCTGCTCGACATCGACGCGGCCTTCTTCCTGTCGAGCGCCGGGTTCCTCGGCGCTGCCGTGGCCATCGGTGGCCAGCACAAGGTCAACGACTACCTCACCGGCCTCACCGTCCACTTCGAGGACCGTTACGGCGTCGGCGACGAGATCCAGGTGGAGGTCGGCTGGAGCGCTCCGGTCCACGCCGTCGTCGACCACATCGGCCTGTTCAGCACCCGCTTGCGTGACGCATCGAGCACGATGCACTTCCCGAATCACGCACTGTCACAGCTCCGGAACCTCTCCCAGGAGGCAACGACGACGACGTTGCGGTTGTCGGTCGACGGCAGCCCGGGTGCCGAGGCGGTCGCCGAGGCCGTCAGGGGCCTCGCCGGTTCGTCGGAGTTGACCGATGTGATCTTCCTCGGCGACATCGCCGCCTACGAGCCGCACACCGGGCAGGTCGCCGTCGACGTGCGCACGCTCAGGCCGCTCGACGAGCGCGAGGCGCAGCTGCTCACCGAACGCGCGCAGCGCGTGCTCGTGGACGGCGAGCGCTGATCACACGGCGGTCGCGCGCAGCGCCGCGGCTCGCTTGCGGCGGATGACCCGCCGCTCCTCCTCGGAGAGCCCACCCCAGATACCGGAGTCCTGGTTGGTGGCGAGGGCGAAGTCCAGACAGGCCGCTGACACCGTGCACTGGCCGCACACCCGCTTGGCGTGTTCGACCTGCACCAGCGCCATACCGGTGGTGCCCACCGGGAAGAACAGATCGGGGTCGGTATCCCTGCAAAGGGCCTGGTCGCGCCACTGATCGTCCGCGGCTGCCAAGGCGAGGCTGGTAGCAAGGATCGTCACGGAGGAGCTCCTCGAAAGCTGGTTGTCGGCTGAGCTGGAGGTCGCTCGGCGTCGTCGGGGTCAAGCTATGCGGAGATCCGGTCGCTCGCAAGAGTTTCAGATGAAACCGCGTGGGCCATCGGAAAAAGTGATGGATCTGGCGGTCTCGGATCTGGCTGCAATGGATCTGACGCCAATCGTGCAGAGTAGCGGCTGATGACCGAGATCATCGCTCATCGCGGTGCCTCTCGCGACGCGGTCGAGAACACGCTCGAGGCGTTCGCGCTCGCCGTGGCGATGGGCGTCGAGGGCATCGAGCTCGACGTTCGCCGCACCCGCGACGGCTGCCTCGTCGTGCACCACGACGCTCGCTTGGAGGGTGGCGCGGCGATCATCGATCTCGATCGGCGGGACCTCCCGGACCACATCCCCGACCTCCACGATGCGCTCGTGGCCTGCACGAGCACCGGCGCTGCGGTCGAGGTGACGGTCAACATCGAGATCAAGAACGATTCCGGCGAGCCCGACTTCGACGACACCCGATCGATCGCGCCAGGCGTCGTGCACGCCGCGCTCGCGGTCGACGGCCCGCACCGATGGCTGATCTCGTCGTTCGACCTGGCGATGGTCGACGCCGTGCTCGCCACCGGTGCCGGCATCGCGACGGCCTGGCTCGTGGTCGAGGTGCCGGCCGGCGCCGTCGGTCTGCTGGCCGAGCGGGGGCACCGCGCCCTGCACCCTTGGGTCGGCGCGCTGGTCCGACCGACGGTCGACGAGTGCCACGCCTCCGGGATCGCCGTCAACACGTGGACGTGTGACGACCCGGAGCGCATC
>DASUEW010000100.1:0-3407 GCA_036274875.1 Ilumatobacteraceae bacterium | reverse complement strand
TCCTCGTCGTCGTCGCCAGCCACGACGCCAGCCGGTCGGGCTGGCGAATGCGGCTGCTGTGCTCGGCGAGCCGCAACCACACGGTCTGCACGACGTCGTCGGTGGCCGCCTTGCCGAGTCGAAATGACCTGGCCACCGACCACACGAGCCCGGCGAACTGGTCCACCAATTCGTTCCAGGCCGACTCGTCACCCTCGCCGACTCGCGCGAGGAGTTCGGCCGGATCCACAAACCCGCAGCGTAGACGCGCTGCCAGCTGTGCACCGTGGTAGTCGACCCTCATGTACTTCGAGAGTCCCCAGCATCCGTCCAGATACGCGCTGATCGACTCTCGTTCCTACTAGACGTTGAAGACGACACCGAGGTCGGGATGGCGGTTCTTCTGCCAGTGCGACAGGCGTTGCCAGGCCGCGCTCGCGGTATCGCCGGCGATGTTGCTGGTATACGCCTCGCGGGCGATCGCCGCCGCCACCTTCGGCGCCGCGAAACTGGTGCCACTCCATCGCGCCCAGCCCGTGAACTCGCGAACCTCGACCTGCTGCTCGCACCGACAGCTCGTTCGATCGACGGGATCGGGCACGCACTGGCAGGTGCGCACCTCTTGGCGGAAGTTGGTGAAGAACGTGCTGACGACGTCCACCGCCGGCGCACACGCGTCGACCCAGCCGCCGTAGTTCGAGAACCAGGCCCGCCCGGCGGAGTCCAAGGCGCCGACGCCGATCACGCCCTGTTGGGCGGCCGGCCACATCGGGCGAGGCGAGTTGCCGTTGCCGGCAGCTGCGACGACCACGGTGTCGCGCAGGTACCGGTTGATCCACCGTGACAGCGGCGGCGGCGTGTCGTCCTCCGTGTACGCACCCAACGACATGATGACGACGTCGTACTTCTCGGCACCGATTCGCGCGACTGCTCGCTTGATACCGTCGCCGATGGAGAAGTCGTCGCCGTCGCCGAAACTGGTCAGCACGCCCTCGATGTAGACCTCGGCGTCGGGGCACACCTGGCGGACGATGCCCGAGATGAACGTGCCGTGGCCGGACTCCAGATCGAGCGCCTTGTCGGCGTTCATGTCGGGTTCGTCCTCGTCGTCTTCGGCGTTGGGATCGTTGACGTCTCGCCAGCCGGCGTGCACGACCACCGATGACTGCAGGGCGAAGTGTTCGGGCGTCAACGGTGATGCCTTGGAGGTCCGAACGCCAGTGTCGAGGATCAGCACCTTCGGTCGCTCGCGTCCAGGGATCGCGATCGGCGCGGCGAGGAAGGTCGGTGGGTTGGCGGGCATCGCCGACGAGCGAGGCTCGGTGTTACCGAAGAAGAACGGGTTACCGAAGAAGAACGGGCTGCCGATGTAGACGTGGTTCGGCGAGGCCTCGAAGCCACCGGCACGGAACACCTCGAGCGCGTCGGTGACCGGCTGCACCGGCCAGCGCGGCTCGCCGCTCAACCGGGCGAGCTCGTTCGGCACTTGGATCTTGACGTACGGCGCTCCCTTGACGACCTCGACCTCGTATCCGTTCTCCCTGGCGAAACCAACGAGGCGATCGACGTCGGCCGCCTTCGGCACTGCAACCAGGATGCCATTCGGCCGCAGGAGCACAATCGCGCCGCGGGCGTCCACGGCCACCGCGATCTCGCGACGGGCGAATGCGATCGCGGCCTCCCCGATCGGGGCCGGATGATTGCGCAGCGTTGTAGAACGAGAGACGGTTGCCATGACACTCCTGAGCCGAGGGAACGCCTGTTGATACATCGTTCTAGCATCCGGAACGTGGTGCATGACCCTGGCCGCCGAGTGGACGAGGCGCACGACATGGTCAACCGCGACCCGGCCAAGGCTCACGGCATCGCCGACGAGATCGCCACCGACCCGGACGTGACCGACGATGTCCGATGCCGGGCGCTGTGGGCCCGCGGGATGGCGCGCCGGGAGCTCCACGACCTTGCCGGCGCCGAGGTCGACCTCGAAATCGCCTACCGAGGCGCGATCGAGCTCGGCGAGCCGGCGATCGCCGCCCGCATCGCGTCGACGCTGGCGCTGGTCATCATGTACCTGGGCCGTACCGCCGATGCGCTCTCCTTGCTCGACGAAGCCGAGCACGGCACCGACGGTGACGATCTGGGTCATCTGTTCATGCAGCGAGCGCTCATCCACCACCGGCTGGGTGATCTCGACATGGCGCTCAGCGGGTATCACGCCGCGCTCGCAAACCTCAGCGAGGAACGCGATCCCGTCGTCATCGCCCGCGTCCACGCCAACCTCGGCGTCCTGCACGCCTATCGCCACGAAGTCGACCTGGCCGGTCACCACACCGTGCTCGCGATCGAGCTGGCGGACCGGTTGGGCCAGGAGATGATGGCCGCCGGGGCGGAACACAACCTCGGCTATGCGTTCGCCCGAGCCGGCGATCTTGCTCGGGCGCTCGAGCTGATGGAGGCTGCCGAGCAACGGTTCGAGCAGATCCCGGACTCCAAGCAACACCTTGCGATCGCCCAGTCCGACCGAGCGGACGTGCTCCTCAAGGCCAACCTGCTCGCCGAGGCGCGCTCGCTCGCGGACCTTGCCCTCGCCTCGATCTCGGAGGGTGGCAACGTCACCGACGCGGCCGACGCGTGCCTCCTCGCGGCCCGCGCCCGGCTGGCTGCCGGTGATCTCGAGGCCGCCCGCACCGCCGCACGTCAGACGAGGGTTTGGTACGAGCAACACGGACGACGTCCGTGGCTCCCGCTCGCCGAGTTCGTCGAGGTGCAGGCCGACGACGCCGACCGGCTCGTCGACGGCTTGGCCGAGCGGGCCGAGGATGTCGCGCGCAAGCTCGCCCGTGCCAGGTGGACGTCGGAGGCGATGAGCGCCCGGGTGCTCGCCGGCCGGCTGTACCTCGAGCGCGGTGAGTTCGTTCGAGCCCGCCGCGTCTTGGCCGGCGCAGCCAGGGCTCGACACGTCGGCCCCGCTGGCGACCGCGCCGCGGCGTACCTCGCCACCGCACTGCTCCACGAGGCCACCGGGTCACGCAAGGCAGCCCGGCGCTCGGTGAACGAGGGCCTACGCACGCTGTTCGACAACCAGGCCGCACTAGGCGCATTGGAATTGCGTGCCCATGCCATGGCGCACGGCAACGAGCTGGCCCAAGTCGGTGCCCGCTTGGCGATCGCCGACCGCAGGCCGCGCGAGCTGCTCTCGCGGATCGAGTCAGCGCGCGGAATGATCTCGCTGTTGCCGCGCGCGCACGCGCCCGACGACGAGGTGCTCGCCGAACTGCTCGCCGAGCTCCGCGTGGTCAGCGAGGAGATCCGCGACGCGACGGGATCAGGAGAGCCATCGCTCGAGCCACAGCGACGCCGGATCACGATCGAGGACCGCATCCGTCGCCATTCGCGGCGCGCCAGCACCGACGGAGACGCCGAGGAGC
>DASUEW010000099.1:0-4932 GCA_036274875.1 Ilumatobacteraceae bacterium | reverse complement strand
CCGGCGTCGAATGCCCGGCCGCGGTTCGCTGATCGGCGTCAGGCGAACCAGGCGGCGCCGGCCACGGTCGGGCCGACGTCGCGGTCGACGAGGCCGAGGTGGTTCTCGCCGACGCTGACGGCCGGGCCGACGAACGCGACCTCGACGTCGACACCGTCGGACACGACGTCGTCGATCGCCAGCCGGAGCTGTTCGACGACTCGGCCGTGCGAGTCGGGGTCGAGCAAGGATGACCCGAACGAGGCGACCGCCAGTGGGCGCTCCGGTCCTTCCTCGGCCGCCATCCGCAGCAGCTCGCCCATCCGTTCCAGTTCGCGCTCGGCGAGCCGATCGTCGACGATCGTCGATCCGGTCGACAACGGCTCGAGCACCACACCGACGAGGTCGCACGACTGGTCACTGGCGTCGAGCAACTGCCGCTCGTCGGGGAGCGCGAACGGCCGCGCGACCCGGCGCCCGCCGCGCAGCGCGGTCCACGTGTCGCGCCAGACCGGGTGGGCGTTGTCGACGCGGCAGACGAGCGGCACCCATCCGGCCGCCGCATCACCGAACTCGTCGGCCACCCGCTCGACCCACCGCGGCCACCAGCGCCCGGCGGCCACGGCATCACCGAACCCGCCCTCGTCGTCGAACCAGGTCGGGATCGAGCCGTCGTACAGCGTGAGCCACGGCTCCAAGCCGAGCCGCAGCGAGGTCGTGATCACCGATCCGTACCACTCGACCCATTCGCCGTCGAGCTCGGTCGGCCGTGGCTGCAATCGCGCCCAGTCGAGCGTGAGGCGCACGGCTCGGACGCCGAGCTCGGTGAGGGCGTCGAGGTCGTCGGCCCACCGGGTGAGGAAGCCGTTGTCGTCGCTGCGGCCGAGATCGCTCGACGCAGAGGTGCCGAGCGTCGTGGTGGTGGTGAACGCGACGCCGCGGTGTGGGTGGGCGGCCATGAGATCACAACGTGAGGAGTCAGGCGAACGGACTGCGGGTCCAGAGCTCGCCGGTGTCGTTGGTCGGCGCCAGCACGGGAACGCCCGTGAGGCGAACTACGTCGATGGCGCCCGGGAACCCCCGCAACTCGATCTCGCCGTACGGGACGGCCGTGACGCCCTCGGGGAGTCGATCGAGGTGCATGGTCGGCATCAGGACCTCGTAGCTCTGGGCGACGTCGCACAACCGAGCCGCCATGTTGACTGCCGAGCCGATGTAGTCGTCGCCCTCGAACAACAACGCGTGCCCGCTGGCGATTCCGGCCCGGAGCGTGAGCGGCGCGCACACGTCGGTGGCGCGGCGCTCGAGCTCGAGCGTGAACGTGATCGCGTCGATCTGCTCGACACCGACCGCCATGAACCCGTCACCGAGCCATTTGGCGACGCGCACGCCGCGATCCGACGCCACCTCGCGGACGATCGCCCGGAACGTGCTCAGGATCCGGCCGGCTGCGTTGTCGCCGAAGGCCGCCGTGTAGTTCGTGAACCCGGACAGGTCGACGAAGATGAACGTGCGAGGCACACGCATGAGGCGAATGATACGGCCGCCCCGCTGACTGTGCGTGGGCTTTGGATGAACGGAGCGCTACGTTTCGCTCATGGCGAAGCAGTTCACGTACTCGCGTTGGGATGGCACGCAGCGTGGGTTCGACCTCGACGCCGACTCGCTCTTCGACGAGCTCACCGACGAGCTCTTGTACCACGGCGACGTCAACGCCGCCCTGCGGCGGATGATGCACCAGGGCATGCGCGACCGCAACGGCGACCAGCTCGCCGGGATCCGCGAGCTGCTCGAGCGACTCCGGCGCGAGCGCCAGGACCGTCTCGACCGCCACGACCTCGGAGGCGTGTACGACGAGATCGCCCGCGAGCTCGACGACATCATCGACGAGGAGCGCCATGCCGTCGACAATGCATTGAGAGCAGCGCAACAGAGCGGTGACCCGCGACGCGAGCAGAACGCTCGCGACGCCGCGGCCGAGCGCAACCTGCGGCTCGACCTGATGCCCGACGACCTCGCCGGCAAGGTGCGCGAGCTCGAGGCGTACGACTTCGAGTCGGCGGAGGCCCGTCAGCGCTTCGAGGCGCTGATGGACAGGCTGCGCGAGCAGCTCATGCAGCAGATGGTCGACCAGATGAGCGGCGCCGTGCAGAACATGTCGCCGGCCGACATGCAGCGCATGAAGGACATGCTCGCCGGGCTCAACGAGATGCTGGAGCGACGGGAGCGGGGCGAGGATCCTCGCTTCGACGACTTCATGCAGCAGTACGGCGACTTCTTCCCCGAGAACCCGAGGGATCTCGACGAGCTGCTCGAGCAGATGGCCCGGCGGATGGCGGCGATGCAGGCGATGCTCAACTCGATGACGCCCGAGCAGCGGGCGCAGCTCCAACAGCTCTCCGACCAGCTGCTCGACGACATGGACCTGCGCTGGCAGCTCGACCAGCTCGGCGGGCACCTCCAACAGATGTTCCCGCAGATGGGCTGGCAGCAGTCGTACGACTTCGAGGGTCAGGATCCGATGGGGTTCGCCCAGGCGATGCAGGCGATGCAGGATCTCGGTGACCTCGACCAGCTCGAGAACCTGCTCCGCAACGCATCGAACCCTGGTGCGCTCGCCGAGGCCGACCTCGACCGGGTCCGTGACCTGATGGGCGACGACGCCGCGCGCTCGCTCGAGCGTCTCGCCCAGCTGACCAAGATGCTCGAGGACGCCGGTCTGATCGAGCAGAAGGAGGGGCGGCTCGAGCTGACCCCGAAGGGCCTGCGGGCGATCGGTTCGAACGCCTTGCGCGACTTGTTCTCGAAGCTGACCAAGGACACCGTCGGCCAGCACGAGGTGAGCCGCCTCGGCCTCGGTCACGAACGCACCTACGACACCAAGCCGTACGAGTTCGGAGATCCCTTCCAGCTCGATCTCCACCGCACGATCCGCAATGCGTTGCGGCGATCGGGCCCCGGCACGCCGGTGAAACTCGATCCCGACGACTTCGAGATCGAGCGCACCGAGCACGTGACGCGCTCGTCGACGGTGTTGATGCTCGACCTGTCGCTGTCGATGCCGATGCGTGACAACTTCCTGCCGGCGAAGAAGGTGGCGATGGCGTTGCACTCGCTCATCTCGTCGCAGTTCCCCCGCGACTATCTCGGACTCGTCGGGTTCAGCGAGACCGCCCGCGTCCTGTCCGCCCAGCAGCTACCCGAGGTGTCGTGGGACTTCGTCTACGGCACGAACATGCAACACGGGTTCGTGCTGGCGCGCCAACTGCTCGCCCGCCAGACGGGTACCAAGCAGATCATCATGATCACCGACGGCGAACCGACAGCGCACGTGACTGCCAGCGGCGACGTGTTCTTCAACTACCCACCGGTGCGTGAGACCGTCGAGGCCACGCTGCGCGAGGTGGTGCGCTGCACGCGCGAGGGAATCCGCATCAACACGTTCATGCTCGACGCCACCAGCTCACTCAAGGCGTTCATCGAACAGCTCACCGAGATCAACCGCGGGAGGGCGTTCTTCACGACGCCCGAGACCCTCGGCGACTACGTGCTGGTCGACTTCATCGAGCACAAGCGTCAGCTCGCCCGCAGTCGCCGCGCCGTCTGAGTCGCGGTCGCGCGAGCTCCGCGGCGACCTCCATCACTGCCTCTGCTGACGCCTCCGCGGCCTGTCCGCGACCTGTCCGCGAGAGTCCTGCTCATGGCATCGCGAAATCCCGCCTTGCGCGTACGTGATGTGATATGCGACAATGACATCCATGTAATTACACGGCTGTGAACTCCTTACAGCCGAAACCCACAACCACCGCACAAACCAACCGCTGGGCCAGAGGCAGGGAAGGTCCCCACCATGTACGAAGACACGATTCAGATCGAACAGGCCGAGAACTGGCAGGACCACGCCAACTGCCTCGGTGTCGATCCCGATCTCTTCTTCCCGGAGCGCGGGGCGTCGACGCGTGAGGCCAAGGAGGTGTGCCGCGGTTGTGTCGTGCGCGAGGACTGCCTCGAGTTCGCCCTGCAGAACGGCGAGAAGTTCGGCATCTGGGGCGGCCTCTCCGAGCGAGAGCGGCGGCGGATCCGTCGTCAACGGGCTCAGGTTGCCCGAAGCAGCCTGGGTGCCTGACGTCGCTTCGACGACTGCGATAGCCTGGGTTCCATGCCCAGTGGCCCCGAATGGTTCATCGTCCTTGCGATCGTGTTGTTGTTGTTCGGCGGCTCGCAACTGCCCAAGCTCGCCAAGAACCTCGGCAAGGCGCAAAAGGAGTTCAAGGAAGGTCTCGCCGAAGGGCAGCAGAGCACCGAGCCCCCAGCTGACCCCAAGATCAACGACTGACCGCCGTCTGCGGACCGCCGTCTGCGATCAACACCGCCTGAAAGAATCGACGCGTCAGGAATCGACGACGACTGACAAGCGTCGCCGCTTCAAGATCCGCCGCCGCTCGCGTTCGCTGCAGCCGCCCCATACTCCGTGCTCGATTCGATGCTCGAGCGCGTACTCCAGGCACTGGTCGGTCACGGCACACGTGGCACAGATCCGGCGGGCCCTGTCGACACCTGCCCCGTCGCTCGGGAAGAACGTGGCGGGCGGATACATGCGGCAGTTGCCGTCCGCCATCCAGGCCGTGACGGAATCGGGATCGTGGGCTGGAGTGCTCGTGTGCATGGGGGTTGCTCCTTCGTCGCCACCGACGAAGCCGGTGGAGTGCCTCACCTGTCTCGTGCGAGTTACGCCGCAGCCCGCCTTGACATCGGCACGCGGTGACGAGAACTGAAGCGCGATACCCGAAAATTCGAGACCGGAACCTCACTTCTCACCATGACTTGACGTCGGGAGCCGCCATTTGGTTCCCGCTCGAGAGCATTGCTTAACACAACTGTAACGACGTGTCCACTCTCCCGGACGGTGGTACCCCTGCGTTTCGCCATGTTCCCTCGACCAGCACGGTGGGC